>NZ_CFIDRX010000104.1:0-15573 GCF_984433645.1 Marisediminitalea sp. | reverse complement strand
AGGTTGAAGAAAAGTACCGCCTGGAAGGTGTGTTAGCGTTTACTGACTTCGACGGCTACACCCTTTATATGCAGGATGCGCTGGTATCCATGCAATTTGGTTTTCACAACCAGTATCGCTTTGATTATCAAAAAAGCGAGGACTTCGAGGCGTTTGAGAAAAAGCTCAAATACATCGATACTCATTACTGATTCTGCCTCGCCCCGTTACGCGCTTCTAAAGTAGCGCGCTACAAAAACCGCACTTAAAAAACTCGCTAATAAAAACAAAGTACACCAGCCTGTTAGCCTTTTTCTTCCAGAGTAGGAAAGCCCGCTTTTATCCGCTACAATTCGAGCCAGAATTTTACTGCCCACTTTGTTGTGTAATCAAATTACGTTAGGGCAGTACGGATACCATCAAATAGGATTCTGCGCTTTTGTCTGTAGCAATTACGCCTCCCAAGTTTAAGTTAGCGTTTTTAGGACCAAAATTCTGGCCGGTTTGGATCAGCATGTGTCTTTTGTACATTGTAACCTGGTTGCCATTCCCGGTGATACGAGTGCTAGGCCGCGGGGCCGGTGTGTTGTTAGGTGCATTAGCAAAAAGCCGAGTTAAAGTAGCGCGCAAAAATATCTCATTGTGTTTCCCTAATTTGTCACAGGCTGAACAGGACAAACTGGTTAAGGCTAATTTGTACCGGGCTGGCATGGGACTGTTTGAAACGGCAATGGGCTGGTGGTGGCCAGATTGGCGCGTACGTAAGCACGGCGAAGTAGAAGGTCTTGAGCACGCCAAAGCGGTATTGGCGCAACACAAAGGCGTGTTTGGTATGGCGCTGCACAACATGAATCTGGAATTTGCCTGCCGGGTATTAGGGCTCAGCTACCCCAGTGTGGCATTTTACCGATAACACAATAACCCATTGATGGATTACCTGCAGTACCGGGGCCGGGCACGCTCTAATAAATATATGATCCATAAACGCAATGCCCGCGCATTGCTGGCCGCGCTTGATGAAGGCGAGCTGTGTCTGTATTTGCCGGATCAGGATTACGGCCGCAACCAAAGTATTTTTGTGCCGTTTTACGGGGTGAAAGAGACGGCGACTACCACGGCGACGCTAATGTTCATTCGTCGGACCGACAGTATTCCGCTAATGGTTACCTCGCAATATACCGATACAGGGTATAAGGTAAAGTTTTATCCACCGCTGATGGCATTAAAAGAGCTGGATGATGAAGCCGGTCTGACGCTGTTAAATGCTAAAATTGAAACCATTATCGACGAGCAACCAGACAGTTACCTGTGGATGCATAAGCGTTTCAAGACGCGCCCCGACCCGGATGCGCCATCTTTGTACAAAGACTGAATGCGAAAGCCACAAAAGTGTCATACAGTAAAGCTATGTCGTTTTCATTAAAAGGCATGCACAGAGGTAGTAACGCATGAAAAGACAACCATCTTCTGCGGTCTTTTGGGCCAAACATTTAAGCCTAGCGCTGGCTGTGGTGATTATTGCGGCTGTGGTTATATATTTGCAGCTGGGGAATACCAGTGCGCCGACGCCGGTCGATGCGCCGGCTGAACGCTCAGTAGCGAAAGGGCTGTCAGATTTTTATCGCGACTTCAGAATGTCGGCCAACGACCCGGTTAAAAGTGAAGGCGCTGACATGGTGCTGGATATTACACCTTCTGAGCAAAGTCTGGACGACCAACTGCAATCCATGTCAAGTGACCTGAAACCTGCTGAGGGTCGCTGGGTTGGCGAGTACAAATTCCGTACGTTCAAAGCCGGCAATACCCTGCGCGAAGCAATCTCGTCTTACGCGGAGCAGGAAGGGATGCAGGTTATCTGGGATCTCAATCAGGATTTTGTGATCAAACACCAATTTCAGATGGACAATACCATTGCCGGTTCACTGGCTAAAATAGCCAGTGCCATAGACAGTAACTTTGAGGGTAAAGTGGCGACTTTTGTTTGTCCCAAACAACGTTCCCTGGTGGTCACTGAAACCGTTACTGAGTACCTGACGGAAAATTGCAGCCGGGTAAACGGTTAAATTCAGCGCAATGTTCTCTATTGCGCTGGTCTGTTTATTCCTTGTTATCCGCAGTGCGTTTATCGCCCAGGCAAGACTGCCATAACGCGGAGACCTGCTGACGTATTTCATTGAGCACATCGGTTTGGCTAGCCAGTTTAACACCTGATAGCGTCAGCTGATGGTAATGATCACGCAAGGTCAGGTAGGCACTCTGTAGTGTTTCCGCCTGTTCAGGTGACAATAGTCCAACGTCGGCGACGGTATCAATGATCCTCAAATTGTCAGTCCATTTTACCAATGTCGGGAATTGGTGGGCGTAACCCAATACCCAAAACTGCGTCATAAACTCAATGTCGGTAATGCCGCCCTCACATTGTTTCAAATCCAGGCCGTCGGCCTTAGTATCCAACAAGTGCTGACGCATTTTTTCCCGCATCGAAACTACGTCTTCTACAAGCGCAGGTAACGCTCGCTGGCGCTGAAGAATGGTCCGGCGGATCCGCATAAAACTGTCGTGCAGGGCGGTATCGCCAACGATACTTCTGGCTCTCACCAGCGCCTGGTGTTCCCAGGTCCAGGCTTCATTTTCTTGGTAGTGGGCAAAGCCATTCTCATGACAACACAGTAGCCCGGAATTGCCTGATGGACGCAGTCGCAGGTCTGTTTCATAGAGCTGACCGGCCATGGTTTTGGTGTTGAGCAAATGCATGATGCGTTGCGATAACTTAATATAAAATTGTTGCGCTGAGATTGCTTTTTTACCGTTCGTTATGCTGTCTTGTGGCGCATTGTGTAAAAACACTAAATCCAGATCTGAGCCATAACCGAGTTCATAACCGCCGAGTTTACCGTAACCGATGATCAGGAAGCCAAATTCACCTTCCTGCAGATGGCCCGGCGCACCGAATTTTTCGGTTACCTGCCCCCAGGCTGAATTGAGCACGGCGTGCAGCATGACCTCTGCTAACGCAGTGAGTTTGTCGCTGACTTTGGCAACAGGTAACGAACCGGAGATATCACTCGCCGCAATACGCAACTGCTGACTGAGCTTGAATTGTCGCCACTGTTCCATGAGTTGTTCAATATCATCGGGTTCAACGCGCAGTAACGCCTGGCGAAGTTCATCATTGTATTCGGCAAAACACAGCGTGATATCGGTTTGCTGTTGCTGCAAGTAAAGGGGCGTGAGTAATTCGTCCAGCAAAAGCGGGAAGCTACGTATTTGCTCGGTGATCCACTCGCTGCGGGCGCACAGTTTGATAAGTTGTTTCAGTACATTGGGGTTTTCGTGCAGCAAGTCCAGATAGGTTGTCCGGCCGGTAATAGCACTGATTACACTGCATAACCGCGGAAACAGTACCACAGTGTCTCCCGGGCATTGTTGCAGCATAAAATACAGCAGTTCGGGGATCAGTTTCGCCAGGGTATCTTCGCCTTTCTGGCCAATCCGGTGGCGAGACAAACTCTGGCGAAAGTCTGACAGCTGGTCGAACAGTATGCGTGCATTCTCTGGCGCCAGTTCTGTCTCGAAAAGCTGGCTGAACTCGACGTCGGTCATCGTAACCACCCAGGCGTCTTTGCAACGGGTAAACAATGAGTCGTGCTGTTGGGCCTCGTCGCCGGGTTCGGCGACTAACTGGTTAAACTGAGCATGGATACGCCCCATGACTTGCTCCAGCTCCGCCAGGAAGGCGGCATAGTCCTCAAACCCCATAACCTGTGTTAGCACATGTTGAGGCCAGGGCTCATCAGGTAATAACTGGGTTTGCTGATCGTTAAACTGTTGCAGAGTATGCTCGGCTTTGCGTAAAAAATAATAGTCTGCAATCAGCGTGTCGATATCGTCTTGTTCAATAAGCTGAAGTTCAACCAGCTGATGTAAAACGTGGATCAGCTGACGCGACTGTAAGCGAGCCTCACGGCCACCGTGAATTAACTGGAAACTCTGAGCAAAGAACTCAACCTCGCGAATACCACCGGGGCCGAGCTTGATATTGTTGTGCAACTGTCGCCGACGCAGCTCCTTGTTGATCAGTTGTTTCATATCCCGAATGGCGTCAAGGGTGGTGAAATCGAGATACCTGCGGTAAATAAATGGCTGCAGTATGCTTTCCAGTTGCTCGGTGTAGCGGCAGGTGGGGTTCAGAATGCGTGCCTTGATCATGGCGTAGCGTTCCCACTGACGTCCCTGGTCCTGATAGTAATCTTCCAGGGCGCCGAAATGCGCCACCAGTGGGCCACTTTCACCAAACGGGCGCAAGCGCATGTCAACACGAAAAACCTGACCGTGCACGGTGATCTTGTTCAGGGCGGCAATCAGCTTCTGGGCCAGCTTGGTAAAGAAAGGTTGATTCTCAAGTGGTTTGCGAGGGTGATCGGTCTCGCCTTTAAGTGGGTAAGCGAAGATCAGGTCGATATCACTGGAGAAGTTCAGCTCGTGTCCACCCAGTTTGCCCATCCCCAACACCAGCATCGGCTGCGGTCCAAACGGACCTTGCGGTGTGCCATGACGTTCACACAGATGTGCGTATAACCAATGATAGGCGCCCATTATTAAGGCATCGGCGAGCTGACTTACCTGGGAAAGTGACGTTTCTATCGTTTGGCAATGAGTGAGATCGCGCCAGGCGAGGGCGGCCATATGTGTTTGTCTGAACTGGCGCAGAGCAGCCAGCAAATTAGGTTCACTCTCTACGTTTTCCAATTGCTCAGCCAGCAAAGTACACAGCGAGGCGGCGTCGGCATGAATATGCCACTGATGCTCAAGTATCTCTGCCAGTACCTTGGGCTGAGTCGCAATCAGTTCGCCGACGAAAGGACTTAATGCCAGAATCTGTTTGATATCGTCCTGGTAGTCTGAAAACAGTGGAAACTGTTCGCTGGCGGCGAGGATACTTTGCCAGCGGCGCTCGACATTTTCCTGAATAATCGGAATTTGGGTTTTCTCTGTACTCATAATCACTTAGGATAATCGCCAATTGATGGCTGCAGTCTGGCACAATCCCCTTTCAGGCTCCAGCATCCTAATACCAAATTCCTGTAAGACATTGAGGTAGAACATGGAAACTCTGGTTAAGTTAGTGCCGTTACCCCATGATTTGTGGGTGTACGTACTGATTGACGTGGCTCTGGCTTTGTTGCTTTTGCTGATTATGAAGTGGACCAATCGCACCCGTACCAGCGTTTCCGTTAGTGATGAATTGGGCGTTAAAGATAATTTTGCTTTTGGTATCAGTATTGCCGGCGGCATGTTGTCACTGTGTATCGTGCTTAGCTCTGTGGTTGGACGCCATGTTGGGCAAGGCTATGAAAGTGCTGCACTGGGTATGTTGATGTTTGGCTTTGTGGGTATTGTACTGGTGAAATTCGGCCGTTTTGCGCACGACAAAATTGTGCTGGATGCGGTTGATACACAATATAAAATCAGTGATCGCAGTGTCAGTGTTGCACTGGTTGATGCCTCAAGTGTGGTCGCCAGTGCGATTATTCTCAGAAGCATGATGGAATGGGTGGACGGTAGCGACTTAAATGCCATCATCGCGATTGTTACCGGGTTTTTGGTGGTCCTTACCATTTTATTGATCATGACCCGTATCTATGAACTGCGCTACGCGCTACAAAACCAAAACCATTCATTTCAAAGTGCACTTGAAACAGGCCAGCTTGCGTTAGCCGTTCAACATGCTGGCAACTTACTTGGCGTGGCGTTGGTTGTGTCATCTGCCGGGCAGTTCCTGCGCTACAGCCCGGAGGGCTATGTTAGCAATGTGACTGGCTGGCTGGTTACCAGTATCGCACTGGCGCTGCTGTTGTGGTTGCTGGTGGCCTTTAGTAAGAAGATGCTACTTGGCGGCGTGAACTATCAACAGGAAGTTGACCAGCAGCACAATGTGGGCGTCGCCGCCGTTGAGTTAACACTAAGCGTGGGCATGGCGCTTATTGTGAGCGGAGTACTGAATTCATCTGCTGGATAACTTCTGCAGAAAGTAAGCTGTTTTCTTGCGGTGGTTGCAAAGTGCGTTGAATGAGCTGCTGTTTAGCGGCTCTGGAGTGGCGTTTTATCCAGGCCTCCAACTGCAGCGCGACGGATTTGTTTGCGACTTCAAAAACGCATTCAAATTGCAGCGGGCCTTTTCCTCTCAGCGCTTTGGCGCCGCCTTTGATCAGGCCGCTGTGCTGGCGAATGCGCCTGGCCGGGTTGTTCGTAATACCCGTGTACAATACGCCTTGCGCGGTGCTAATTATATACACATACCAAACTGTCATGAATTGGCTCTATACTACCTTTCGCTGTTATACTGCCGCCACTAGTGTAACTAAATAGACAAAAATGACACTTCCTGATTTTAGCCAAATTCGTATTCTGGTCGCGGGCGACGTAATGCTGGACCGTTACTGGACAGGCGCGACTGCGCGTGTATCCCCTGAAGCACCGGTGCCGGTTGTTAATATTAATGATATCGAAGACCGCCCGGGTGGCGCTGCAAACGTAGCTATAAACCTGGCCTCGTTAGGCGCATCGGTATCCTTGTTGGGTCTGGTAGGGCAGGATGACAACGCCAATATTTTGCAAACCCGTTTAACCGGCTATGGCATTGAATGTTTTTTCACGCCCTGCGAACAGTTCGATACCATCACCAAGTTAAGGGTAATGAGTCGAAACCAGCAATTATTGCGAATGGATTTTGAAAAGTCCTTTGCCAGTGTCGACAAATCGGCCTTGGTTGAAGCCTTTGCGGCGCAGCTCGATAGCTGTGATCTGGTGATTCTGTCTGATTATGCCAAAGGCACCCTCAGTGACCCTCAGGCGTTGATTCAGTTAGCCATTGCCAAGGGTAAACCTGTTGTAGTGGATCCTAAAGGCAGTGATTTTAGCAAATACCGACAGGCGACATTGATCACGCCAAACCTGGCTGAGCTTAGTGCCGTGGTTGGGGAAGTAGACAGCGAAGCCCAACTGGTAGAAAAGTCAGGTGCACTGTGTGAAAGCCTGTCTCTGGACGCGTTGTTGGTGACACGTTCAGAACAAGGTATGACATTGTTCCAACCGCAACAGCCTGAATTCCATTTACCAGCAAAAGCCAAAGAAGTGTATGACGTCACTGGCGCGGGTGATACCGTCATTTCGACTCTCGCAGCTTGTATGGCCGCGGGCGAGACGCTGCAACAGTCGTGTGTACTGGCTAATTTGGCAGCAAGCATTGTGGTAGGCAAGTTGGGTACTTCAACGGTATCGACCACCGAATTAGCGGTTGCTGCGGGTCAGCAGTCCCATCCAGACGGCGGAGTGATGACCGAAGAGCAACTGGTGCTGGCAATCGAAGCGGCGAAGCGTCGTGGTGAGCGGATTGTTATGACCAACGGGTGTTTTGATATTTTGCACGCGGGACACGTTTCGTACCTCGATGCTGCAGGGCGGTTGGGCGACAGATTAATTGTTGCTGTCAATACCGATGCGTCTGTACAGGCGCTGAAGGGCCCTGGTCGACCGGTAAACAACGTTCAGCGCCGTATGGCAGTGCTGGCCGGACTCAGTGCGGTTGATTGGGTAGTGCCGTTTAGCGAAGACACGCCGGAACGCTTGATTAGCCGATTATTGCCTGATGTTCTGGTAAAAGGCGGTGACTATAAAGTTGAAGAGATTGCCGGCGGTAAGGCGGTGATGGACAATGGAGGTTCAGTGGAAGTATTGCACTTTGAAGAGGGCGTCTCTACAACCGGCATTATTGATACCATTGTGAAGCGGCAAAGCTTTCAACAGCAATAAACATCAGGGGCGAGAGTAATCGCCCCTGTTTCATTGTAAACGGTGAAATTCATCGTTGAGATAATGCACAAGTGGCAGCTTTAGGATAAGCTTAACCAAATCGCGCAAACGCGCCTCATGAAACACTAGCGGTAGTAGCAATCAATGTACGAAAGTTATTATGGACTTAACTCAAAGCCGTTTCAGCTGACTCCGGACCCGGCTTTCTTTTTCGCCAGTAAGTGGCATAAGCGGGCCATGTCTTACCTGCAATATGGATTGTCGCAGGCTGAAGGATTTATCGTGATAACCGGTGACATTGGTACCGGGAAAACAACCATAGCAAACAGTTTGTTGGCCGATATTGAAGACGACATCGTGGCGGCGCAAATTGTAACGCCGAAATTATCTCCCGACGAATTGGTTAAAATGGTTGCTGCGAAGTTTGAAATTGATGTGGCCGGTAAAACCAAAGCGGATATTTTAAAGGACCTGGAAAATTTCTTATTTGCCCTCAGCACACAAGGTCGTCGGGCACTGTTGTTGGTGGATGAAGCGCAGAACCTGCCGCTGGAAACCATTGAAGAACTGCGCATGCTTTCTAACTTCCAACAGGCAGGCAAACCCTTGCTACAAAGTTTCCTGTTGGGGCAAGAAGAGTTGCAGCCTATTCTGCGCGCACCCAACATGGAGCAGTTTCGCCAGCGTATTGTCGCCTCGTGTCACCTTGCGCCATTGACCCTTGAGGAAGTACAGTCCTACATTGAATACCGCCTGCAACACGCGGGTTGGAACGGGACACAGCTTTTCTCTGCTGAGGCCTACGAGCACATCTATAAATTTACCCGTGGTGTACCCAGAAAAATAAATACGCTGATGGACCGTATTCTGCTTTACGGATTTTTAGAAGAGCTCGAGGTTCTCGATGAAACGGCGGTTGACGCGGTTATCGATGAAGTTCGCGAAGAAATGTTTGTGCCTGACACACCAGCAGCACCAGAGGAGCCGGAAGTTGCTGAAGAGCAAGCAGAGCCTACAAACAACGAGAACGCTCAGTCAGGCAAGCCACAGCGCTTAATCACGCCGAATGGCAATGAAGTGAAGGACGCTGAATACTACAAGGCCATGCTAGGTGAATTAGTGGATGCGCTTGATGACGCTATTAGCCACAAAATAAAACTCACCCAGTACATCGATAAGTTACTGAAGAAGAAGTACCGTACTTATGTCAGGTTGAAGTCTGATGATTAATGTTGTGTGGTAAATACAGCAATCTAACGTAAATTGAAAAAGGCCCGATAGGGCCTTTTTGCTTTTTTAGTGAGTTGCCAGGTCTAACGCCGGTTAGACTGCATTCGGTATGTCAGGCCCAGAGTGATGCGCGTTTCGTTGATCGTAAATGACGGTGTCGAAATATCACGGTTGTCTTCACTGTCCAGGTAGCGAATTTCCGCGTTTACCGATAACCCTCGGGACAACTGATTGCGCAAGCCAAGGGTATAAACTGAATTATCCGACTCGCCGTCAACACCATTTAACTCAGTATCGAAAATCGAATACTGGGCTCTGGCATACAGGTTACTTCTGGCGCCAGCTTGCAGGCTGGCATTCACGCCCAGTACTTTCTGGATTTGCTGGCGGTCATTTTCGCTGTAGGTTGTGTCAATGTAGCGAGCGTCAAACGACACGCGTAACTTACGCTTTTGGAACCCGAAGGTAGAACTCAATTGACGACGTAATACTACTTGCTCAGTGACTTCCGTAATGACCTCGGAGAACTGGACTGTCTGTTCTCCCGGCTGTAATTCATAGTCAAGCGTATCGGGCTGGAAACAGTCGATAATATCTACGGCGCCGGCAGGGCAAACAAATGTGCCCGCATCGGCAAAATCAAACAACAGGCTGGAGTAGGTTGTTGTACTTTCCTGATATGACACCGACGCTCTGGCCGCCCGGGTGCCGTAGTTAAACGTGAAGCTACCAGCGTCGCCGTAATAACGGCGTCCGTAGTCACCCGCAATACTGGTACGTGGTGAAAACTGCCATTGGGTTGATACACCAACAAAGGTTTCGCCGTCATCGTTGCCGTCGGTGGATATTTTATTAGCGGTTACCGTAAAGAATCGTCCCGCTGCCGGGCGGTAATTTAACCCAGCGCCATAGGTATTAAAGCGCTGAAACTGGCCGCTGAACAGGCCAAACCCGCCAGACAATTGTCCGTCAGTTTCAAACTCTTCATGGGTTGCTGTTAACACCAGGCCAAAATCACCATACAGGTTATAGCCAACCTGACCGTTAGCAGACAGGGATTCGAACATGCCAAAGTCCTGTCGGTCAATTTCGCGGTAATTGGCGCTGGCATTCCAATAGGCATTGCGAAACCAGTCGCCATTATTCAGGGTCAGCGTGGCTGATGTCCCTTTCGAGTCGATACCTGCATTTTGCGGATCCTGCTCATCCTCGGTAAGCGATGCGTCACTGCGGGCCTGATAATATCGCCCTGTGATATTCGCATCTACAAAATCGTTGCGAGCTACCGCCAGCGCAGCGCCAATACTGTGCGTGGTGGTTTTCGTCAGGTCCTGATTATTCAGCAAAAAATCCGACGAGGTATAAGTTCCCGGACGAACGGATTGATAACCCTGTGAGCCCTGAGCAAAAATCTGAAAGACACTGTCAATAACGCTCAATGTACCGTTGTAATTAAACTCGGTGAAACTGTCGGAGCGACTGCCTGCATCCAGTTCAAACCGTTGATACAGATGGGTAGCAGACACATTTGCATTGAGTTTTTTACTGAGATAACTGGCCACCACAGTGGGTGATATTTGCAGGGTGTCTCTGTCTTCGTAGCGACCAGGTGTATCGTCTGAAGAATCCAGAGATTGATGCACAAGTGACGAATTAACGGATCCGGTAATTTGCACATCAGCAACGGCGGCCGTACTGAATACAGCTGCACACAAGGTTGCGATAAGTGCCGGGCGAAACTGCTCAATCCTTTTCACAAGCTATCCTTATCGCTGATTAATCACGAGGTTCACTGCCATAATAGTAACCATAGTAGTTACCATTTTCGGCGCTTTCATTAACGGCTTTATTCACGACAAACCCGACGGCCATGTCCGGGTTTAATCGATCGACAATCGAGTTGATATCGTTGAGCTTTGTTCTGCCTTCTTCCGTTACTATTACGGCTTGTCCTGCAAAACTCGCCAGGATTGCTGATTCGTTGATACCGATCAAAGGTGGAGTATCAATTATTACGATACGGTCGGGATACCGATTCGAGAACTCGTCAATGGTGTACGCCATCCTCTCACTGGCAAGCAGTTCGGTTGAAAGGTGGTGAGTCTGGCCTGCTGGGATAATACGTAATTTGTCGACATTAGTACGATACAGTACATCAGCAATGTCTTTGTCTTCGTCGAGCAGATACTCCATCAGACCATCCTGATGGTCAACGCGGAGTGTGCGCGTCACATTGGGTTTCAATACGTCTGCATCAACCAATAACACGGTTTTGTCTTGCTCAGATGCAATACTCAAGGCAAGGTTTATTGCGGTAAACGTCTTACCCTCAGACGGTCTGGCACTGCTCACCATGATGATGTTGCTGTTGTTCAGTGTTTTGGACAATGCGCCAAACGCGTTTTTAAGCAACTTGCGCTTAATTTCACGGTATTCCTCGTTAATCAGCTTCCGTGCATTGCTTACTGATACAAAGCCGCGTTCGTCCAGACTTTCAAGGTCCAGAGTCAGTGTTTTTACTTCCGGCGATGGCGGTGCTGATTCAGAAGCGCTGCTGGTGGGCGGAGTCACAGGCGCGCTAGGTGTCTCTGTAACCGGCGGCACAGCTGGCGCGGTTTCTACCTGACTCGCTGGAGCCGGCGTCTGTTGAGCTTGCTTTTCAAGTGTTCGTTCTATTGTCGATGCTTTTGGGGCTTCAGGCTGCTCTGCTGCTGCCTGAGCTTGCTCCGCTTTGCGTTTCGCTGCCGCTTCTTGTTGCTTTTGCAAGGCTTTTTCAATGCTGTTACCCATTATAAGAACCTCTCTACTAAATTAACGTGGGCAATTTCAGCGGCGACTAACACAGCGTACATGGACACAATGGCGCCCGATGACAGGATGAAGACAAACACTCTGAAACGATTTTTTCTTTGGATTTGTTTAAGGTTAAGGTGAGTTACAGCACCAAGTACAGGGAACGACGTTAGCTTGGTTAACTGACTGCCTCGAACCAAAACTGGACGAAGTTGACTGATCAGAAATGCCAGACCAATACCGACACCGAAGCCCATAATTAAAATACCTGTGTAGTACATCAGGCGTTTCGGACCCGTTGGCTGATCAGGTACCAGTGGCGGTTCGATAGTACGGAATTGTAATTCCTCAGACGAGACATCTGCCCGACGAGACAGTTCTGCGGCTTCTTTGCGCTGCAACAATTCTTCGTATTTTTGCTTGGTAATACCATAGTCACGATTGAGCGCCGTTGATTCAGCTTCAATCTGCGGTACCAAATCGATTTTATTTTTCAGTTCCTGAATCTTCGCGTTGTAGTCTGTTTCGCGCACTTTAAGCGATGCGATTTGTCCTTCTACGCGACTGATTTCCAGTTTGATTTCGGTTGCCAGTGGACTCAGGTTTGCAGTGTCTTCTTCATCACCCGCTTCGCTAAAGAAGGCCTGGATTTCTTCTTGTCTGGATTTTTCAAGTGAGGCGAGCAGGCTTTGCGCTTCAATAACATCAGGGTGTTTGTCGGTAAAACGTAAGCGAAGCTGATCAATTTGTTCTTCCAGCGTTTTGATACGCTCATCGTAACGCGTTGTAATAACAGGCGCATCAGATGAACCTTGTCTTACGCCGAATCCGTCAGACAGCTTGCCGCTGCTGAGCTGGCCCTTTAACGAGGTAACCTGTTGCTCGAGTTCTCTGATTTGTAACTTAGTTGCTTCAAGCTCGCGAGTTACACCCTGAAGATTAGAATAAAACGAACCTTGCACTGGCAGGATGTCATTGTATCTGCGCTGGAAGTCAGCTAAACGTTGTTCAGCTTCAATCAGTCGGGTTTCGTATTCGGCAATTTGCTCTTCAAGGAAACGGCTGGCGGTGTCAGTATCACGGCGGTTATTACCCAAACTGCCTTCTACAAACAAATCCAGGGTTTCCTGAACGACGCGTTTGGCTAATTCAGGATCTTTATTTGAGTAGGAAATGGTGTAGATATTGTTACGGCCGGTGCGATTTAGCTTGATACTGTTACTCAAATTAGTAATCAGCCTGCTGTAAGCATCCGCGTTGTTCACCGTGATATCAAGGTCGGATTCCCGCGCGATGATTTCAACATTTGAGCGGCTTAATAACGTTTGCGCCATCATGGCGATTTCTTGCTGAGGATTGGTTTGGATCGCGAGACCACTCAGCAACGGCTGAAGCATTGAGCGCGTATCCACGAAGACTACGGCTTCCGATTTGTATACATCGGGCATCATAGCAATGTAACCGAATCCAACCGGGCAAATTAGCCATGAGCACAGCATGATGTAGCGTTTTTTTAGCCAGATTCCCCGAATATAATCGAGGATCATTTCTATTGTTTGTTGCAATTCCTGCATGTTTTTGTCCGTTTACCGCTCGAAAGACTTAAAAAGAAACATTTCGTTTCTAGAACCAGGCTTCAGGAATGATGACGATGTCGCCAGGCAGCATATCGACATTTTTACTGATATCACCGTCGCTGATTAAGTCTTCAATGGCAATTTTGAATGTAGTTTGACGGCCGTCTACGACACGGATGAGTTTGGCGTCGTTTCCGTCAGCAAATTCAGTCAGACCACCCACAGCAATCATGAGGTCGAGCAAGGTCATGTGCTCGGTGTAGTTTATTGCGCGCGGGTTTGTTGCTTCACCAATTACACGTACCTGCTCGCTCAATGGGCCAGAGAAGCCATTTACGCTTACTGTCACGCGAGGGTTGTTGATGTAGGTCGCCAGTTTTTCTTCGATTTCACGGGCTAACATGGTCGGCGTACGGCCGGACACATCCAAATCTTCTACCAGCGCAGTGGTTACCTTGCCGTCAGGGCGAACAATAAAGCTGCCTGAAATTTCAGGGTTACGCCAAACGAATATAGTCAGACTATCGCCTGGACCTATGAGATATTTGTAGTCGTTAACATCCGTTGTCAATGAAGGACGGGTAGTTGCCTGAGGCAGGTTACTAGTGCCACTACATCCCGTCAGTAAAGTCCCCAGTGCAGCTGCAACGATTAATAACCTGGTGTTTACCTTATCCATGCTTCTCTATCCTGTGCGTACTAAATCAAGTCCAGTGACGACTATTACCTGTCTGATTTTTTATTTTTCAGGGCAGGAAATGCGCCTGTTAATTTAATTTTAATTACTAATATAAAGCGATAGTGTGCAATTAGTCTATCTCAATCGCAAAAATTGTCATATGATAAATCCCAAACGCAGGTAGTGCGGCACTCAACAGACTTAGTAAAAGACAATATGGCAGTTGCAAAAAACAGACAAAATAAGCGCTCCAATGCGTTAGTAATCACGGAAGCGTTACTTGTTTCGTATGTGGGGTACATCACGAGTTTTATTCTGGTCCAGTTAGATTTGATTGCTGAGCCGGGGATCGAAAATTTAACCATCAATATTTTCCTGGTTACATTAGCCGTATTACTTTGTTCTCTATCTGTTGGTCTGTACGAAGCCAAACTGCGGGAGACCTTCCGCGGGATAATTCGGCGTATCTTTGTTAGTTTAGGTATCAGTTATTTTATTGTTGAAGTGCTGACCGGTACGCTGTTTTCCAGTCTGGACATGCATTCCTACTATTTACCCACCGCAATTTGTCTGAATATTATTGCGTTGGTGTTTTTCCGTTATTTCACTAATCGATTGGGGCTACTTGGTCTGGGTAGGGTCCGCCTGATGGTGCTGGGAGCGGGTGAAAGAGCCTCGATCATCGAAAAGCGCATGCGTCGTGACGTAGATCGCTTGGGCTTTGAATTACTCGGTTTTGTACCTGTGCCTGGTGATAACCGCGAGGACGGGATTAAAAACGAAAAAATCATTCACGTAAAAGTGGACGAGAATCTGCGCAACTTCGTGGTTGAAAACGATATAGAAGAGATTGTGATAGCGTGTGACCAGCGCCGAGGCACACTGCCTATAGAAACCTTGTTCGATTGCCGTTTACGCGGCATAGAAGTAACCGACCTGCTTGACTTTATGGAGCGGGAAACGGGTCAGATTGCCGTTAATCTGATGTACCCGAGTTGGGTCATTTATTCTAACGGTTTCCATTCTCAGAATTACCTGCGTGATGCACTGGACTACAGTGTCAATGCGGTCCTGGCCTTGTTTGTGCTGATTTTCGCCTGGCCATTTATGCTAATTACTGCGTTGATCATCTATCTCGATGATGGTCGTAGAACCGGCACATCGGTGTTTTACAAGCAGGAGCGGGTAGGGCAAAACGGCCGGTTGTTTAAAATAATTAAGTTCAGAAGTATGCGGCCGGATGCGGAAAAAGACGGCGCGAAGTGGGCATCGAAAAACGACGATCGGGTAACGCGTATTGGCCACTTTATTCGAAAATACCGGATTGATGAACTGCCGCAGTTGATTAATGTATTCCGTGGCGAGATGTCTTTTATCGGCCCGCGCCCGGAGCGTCCCGAGTTTGTTGAACAACTGGTCAAAGAAGTTCCTTATTACAATCAGCGGCACAACGTTAAGCCCGGTTTGGCCGGATGGGCACAGCTAAATTACCCCTACGGGAGA
>NZ_CFIDRX010000103.1:0-15608 GCF_984433645.1 Marisediminitalea sp. | reverse complement strand
CCGGTGCCTAAATAATCTTCAGTAAGTTCTGCCCGGAAACCAAACTCTTCACTAACGTAGGCATAGTAAGCATAGATATCCAGGTTGTAGCCGTTAATTGCGAGTTCCGTTTCTGTGCCAACGACCACTTTATTTTGTGCATCATCCAGCCTGCGTACGTATTCGAAATTCCAGGTTTGTGTGTCGCTTGAGGAATACCGCCACTCTGCACGAGCGTAATTGCCAGCAGTGATGCGTTCAATGCCAAATTCAACGGCATGTTGCTTGGTGAGTGACGCTGAATATTCCAGTTCGAAATAGTCTGAGCTGTCCCTTAGAGACAGAGCACGATTCGGGTCGGTGTCATTGAGGCTGCCAGCCACGAACTCCAGCTGATGGCCTGGCCTAACACTGGTTACGTAGCGAAGTCCCTGGATCCAACCGTCTTTCGATAATCCGGTTGCTGATACGCGTCCTTTGTAAGTGGGTATAACACCAAACTCTACTTTTCCCTGCTGCAGGGAACGGCGAAAATACAGTCGACGGACTGCGAATTCCTGTGAGTCTGACTCACCAAAAGTATTGTGACTGGATGCAAAGTCATCGCCGGTAACAATAAAACTATTCAGGCTCCACTCATCGTTAAACGTGATTTGGGGGTAATACCTCACCCGGTACTGAACTCTATCGTCGCGGTTCGACCGATTGTCATACCGCACCTGAACATCAATTCGGTGATCGTAAACCGGATTCGACTGCAATGGCCAACTGGTCAGTACAATACAAATATACAAACATTTTTGTGCGGTTTGCCTGAAAGTCGCTGTGTTCAAACTGGGTGTACACATAAGGGCTGAATGACATGAGTGTACGTAAAAACAAAGGGCTGCGCAAAAGTTACAGCAAGAAAAAAGCCGGCAATGTGCCGGCCAAACAAGTGGAGAAGTACCTTTGGATAAAGGTATTCAGTCGCGTCCGAGCATGGGTCACATAATGCAATTAGCGCCTGAATGAGAGATTAGACTTAAGTTTAATCTCTTGGTTCAAATATAGTGAGAAAAAAATCGAAGTGATAATTAATATTATTAATCAGCCTGATTGGAAAAATAGAATAAAAGCCGTTTGTGTTATCTACAGACATAAAAAAAGGGCCTGAACAGGCCCTTAAATCTTTGATGCAGAGAGTGCTAGCTTAAACCCAGCTTCTTCTCGAGGTAGTGGATATTTGTTCCACCCGCGTAGAAGTTCTCATCTGCCATAATACGCTGCTGAAGTGGCACGTTGGTTTTGATGCCATCTACGACCAGCTCGTCCAGTGCGTGACGCATACGCGCAATCGCCTCATCACGGCTTTCGCCATAAGTGATCAGCTTGCCAATCATGGAGTCGTAATACGGCGGCACAGTATAGCCAGCGTAAATATGCGAATCCCAACGTACACCCAGTCCACCCGGTGAGTGGAACATATTGATCTTACCCGGGCTTGGAATGAAGTTGTTTGGATCTTCTGCGTTAATACGACATTCAATGGCGTGGCCGCGGATTTGGATTTGTGACTGGTCAATCGACAAAGGCTGGCCAGCGGCAATACGCAGTTGCTCTTTTACCAAATCCACACCGGTGATCATTTCTGAAACCGGGTGTTCAACCTGAATACGGGTGTTCATTTCAATGAAATAGAATTCGCCGTTTTCATACAGGAACTCAAAGGTTCCCGCGCCGCGATAGCCAATTTCGATACAGGCTTTGCGGCAGCGGTCGCCGATCTTATTACGCATTTGCTCAGAGATACCTGGCGCAGGTGCTTCTTCTACTACTTTTTGGTGACGACGTTGCATAGAGCAGTCGCGCTCACCCAAGTGGATAGCGTTACCCTGACCATCGGCCAGGACCTGAATCTCTACGTGGCGTGGGTTTTCGAGGAATTTTTCCATGTAAACCACGTCGTTGCCAAACGCTGCGCCCGCTTCTGCCTTGGTCGTTTCAATAGACTTAACCAATTCCGCTTCGCTGCGAACTACGCGCATACCACGACCACCACCGCCACCGGCAGCTTTAACAATGATCGGATAGCCAATGCGCTTAGCAATCGCTTTATTGCGCTCTTCATCTGCAGTCAGCGGGCCATCTGAACCGGGTACGCAAGGTACGCCGGCTTTCTTCATGGCGTTGATTGCCGATACCTTGTCACCCATCAGGTTAATGGTATCCGCTTTTGGTCCAATGAAGATAAACCCACTCTTTTCTACTGCGTCTGCAAATTCGGCATTCTCTGCCAGGAACCCGTAACCCGGGTGAATCGCAATGGCGTTGGTGACTTCTGCGGCTGCGATGATGCGAGGGATGTTCAGGTAACTTTCTGTTGCCGAAGCACCACCAATACAGATTGACTCGTCAGCCAGCAGTACGTGTTTAAGGTTTCTGTCTGCCGTGGAGTGCACGGCAACCGTCTTGATCCCGAGCTCTTTACACGCTCGTAGGATCCGTAGCGCAATTTCGCCACGGTTAGCTATGAGTACTTTATCCATGCCTGACTACCGCTTATTCGATAATGAAAAGTGGCTGATCAAATTCTACCGCTTCCTGGTTTTCTACCAGAATGGCTTTAACAACACCGGCTTTGTCAGACTCGATTTGGTTCATCATCTTCATGGCTTCAACGATACACAGGGTATCGCCAACGTTAACGCTCTGGCCTACTTGTACGAATTCTTTCGCAGTAGGTGAAGATGCGCGGTAGAAAGTACCTACCATAGGCGATTTTACCGTGTGGCCAGCTGGTGCAGCAGGCTCAGCTTCCGCCGCAGGAGCAGGTGCTGCAGCAGCTGGAGCGACAGGCGCTGCTGGTGCTGCAACCGGTGCACTGTAATGAATAGGCGCAGCAGCTTGTGAGCTACCACGGTGGATGCGTACAGACTCTTCACCTTCGGTGATTTCCAGTTCGGCAATACCTGATTCTTCGACCAGCTCGATCAGTTTCTTAATCTTTCTAATATCCATAATCTGTCTCTTTAGTTTTGTTTGTTCAGCATATCGACTGCCGCGTCCACAGCGAAATAATAGCCTTTGGCACCAAAGCCTACTATTACGCCCGCAGCGATATCGGAGAAATATGAATGGTGTCGGAAAGCCTCTCTGGCATGCACGTTCGACAAGTGCACTTCAATGAAAGGAATGTTGACGCCCAGCAGTGCATCACGCAAAGCGACACTGGTATGGGTGTAAGCTGCAGGATTAATAATGATGGCATCCACATCGCCCATTGCGCTGTGAATACGCTCAATCAGTTCGCCTTCTGCGTTTGATTGAAAGTGTAACAGCTCAACGTTTTTTGATTTGGCATACCCGGTAAGTGACGACACAATCTCTGACAGCGTCGTGTAACCGTAAGTTTCTGGTTCCCGCTTACCTAACAAATTCAGGTTCGGGCCATTTATTAATAGTATTTTCATTAAACTTGCAGCAATCTTGCGTCTATTTTCGGTGTACTTGCTAGTTATACAGAAAAAGCAAAAAAATTAACACCTAAAACGCGTTCAAATCCGACTTTTACTAAGTTAGTCAGCAATTATAGAGAATAATCATTATTTAGCAGCAAAATACTGGTCTAATCAGGGGAAATCGGCGCAAACTTGCCTTCACAAATAGGGCGAAGCACAGGTTTGCGTCGTGGTTTACTCGATTTTTAGTAGCGGTTGCCTTTTGCTTTTGCCCGAATCGCGTCAGTTAACGCGTTGGCAATGTCGGGGATAGGTAAGGATTGGTCCACCCCGCCGCGCTTCACGGCCTCTTTTGGCATACCGTATACAACGCAACTTTGCTCATCCTGGGCAAAGGTTTTGGCGCCTTGTTCGTGCATTGCCTGCATGCCTTCTGCCCCGTCTCTGCCCATACCGGTTAGTATGACGCCAAATGCATTCTGACCGACGGCTTTGGCCAGACTGTGAAATAACACATCAACAGATGGCTTATGCCCGCTTACGCGTTCGCCGTCACTCAGTTGTGTGCGGTAGTCTGCACCGTACTTAATAACACTCAAGTGTTGGTCACCAGGTGCAAGGTAAGCATGGCCGGGTAGCAGACGCTCGTTATGCTGCGCTTCTTTTACGGTTAACGCGCACATGCCGTTTAGGCGTTTAGCAAAGCTGCTGGTAAACCCGGGTGGCATGTGTTGTGTCATTACTATGGCTGGGTAGGACGCGGGCAGACGGATCAAAAGATCTTTAATGGCTTCGGTTCCGCCTGTACTAGCCCCAACACCCACAATGAGCTCTGTACCTGTATAGCTCAGTTGAGTCTGACTCACCGCTTCATTGGCTGTGCGTTTGGTTACCTTGGCACTGGCCGCAGCAATAATTTTGCTGGTCACCGTTTCCTGAAATGCCATGAACTTTGCCTGAACATCAATCTTAGGCTTGGGAATAAAATCGATTGCCCCTAACTCTAGCGCCAACATGGTGGCGTCGGCGCCTTTTTCTGTCAGCGTTGAAATCATCACAACCGGAGTGGGTTTGGCCTTCATCAGGCGGTCCAGGAACGTGAGGCCGTCTACTTTGGGCATTTCGATATCCAGCGTAATGACATCCGGATTAAATTTCTTCACCATCTCTTTCGCTACGTAGGCGTCGGGCGCGGTGCCAACCAGCCGTAGTTGAGGATGAGACGAAATAATTTGCGTCATCAGTGAACGGATCAGGGCGGAGTCATCTACAACTAAAACGGATATACTCATAGTACTTACTCAAAAAAATCGACATCACCCGCAACGGGACTGTCCTTGATACGCATGCGGTACTCACTCTCACGATCAAGTATAGTGTTGTTATGCATAATTTTGATTTTTCTTACTCTTACTTCGCCGGTATCGGGGAAGAAGTACACTTTTCTGGGGTAAGGACCGAGTAAATCCCTGGCCAGAATTGGGATCTTTTCAATTTGCAAATAATCCAACACAAACTCGCTATTGCGCTCGCCTACATTATTGATGGTAATGCCCTGTAACACATTGCCACCACCAAACACTTTCGCTTCTAAACGGCTCTTCGATGCTCCCAGCTTTAAGAGTTCGTTAATCAACAGCTCCATGGCGAAAGAACCATAACGGGCCGACGCATTCAAATTGCCGGCGGGGGCCATGTCTTCACTGGGTAACAAAAAGTGATTCATGCCACCGATGTTGGTTACCGGGTCACGCAAACACACGGAAACACAGGAACCCAGCACGGTTACAATCATCGTAGGCTCACGGGTTGCGAAGTATTCACCCGGCAGTATTTTGACCGCGTCACGGTCAAAATGGCGATCAAAATACCGATTGGGAATGGGCAATACAGGCAGTGTTGACAAAGTGAGCCCCTTACACGACCTGATAGATGGTTTTACCCATCGGACGCATCAGATGTGCCAGGTGTGAAAAATTTTCGGAGTGCCCTGCTATATACCAGCCGTTTGGCTTAAGTAGTGCCAGCATGCGTTTCAGAATCACTTCCTGGGTGGGTTTGTCGAAGTAAATCATGACATTGCGGCAGAAAATGATATCGACACCTGCCTTTACTTTATAGTGATTGTGCAACAGGTTTTGCTGAAAAAACCGGACAGCATGTCGCAGTTCAGGGATCACTCTGGCGTGTCCTGCGTTTGCCCCTTTGCCTTTGTGGAAAAACTGTTTGCGTCTGGCCAGGCTCAGCTTCTCTACCTGCGCTAGAGGGTAGACACCCGCAGTGGCTTTATCCAGCATTTTACTGTCGATGTCAGAAGCCAGAATGGTGATATTGTGTTTCAGCGAACCACGTGCCTCGGCACAGGTCATCGCAATGGAATAGGGCTCCTCACCACTGCTGGAGGCGGCACACCAAATAGTTAACGACTCCGGGTGCGTCTCGAGAAACGACGCCAGCGCGTCGAAGTGATGGGCCTCTCTGAAAAATGAGGTCAGGTTGGTGGTAAGGGCGTTTATAAAGTGCTCGGTTTCCGCCTTATTGGTATCCAGAAATGCCAGGTATTGCTGGAACGACTGGTGTCCAAGGGCACGCAGCCGCCGGGATAGGCGGCTGTACACCATGCTGTCTTTGCTATCGGCCAGATTAATGCCCGTCAACTGACGTATTTTCTGACGAACAGCCTCGAACTCTTTATTACTGTACGCGAAAGGCCTGTCCATGCGTTTCTCCCGCAGTCAGTGCTTAAAAGCTCTCCCACTCGTCATCGTCTGGGTGCGATGCCTGCAGTGACTTCTTAGGGGCGGCGGCCAGTGCTTTAGCCGAGACTTTTGGCTTTGCCGGCGGTGTTGCAGGGGCCATGGGTGGCGCAGGCGCTATCTCCTGAACATGACCCAATTCAAAGAAGTTAACCCGTGAAATTAACTGTGACGCCTGAGAACTCATACTTTCGGCGGCTGCAGCGGCTTCCTCTACCAACGCGGCATTCTGCTGGGTCATTTCATCCATTTGCGTCACTGCTTTATTGATCTCGTCAATACCACTGGCCTGCTCTGCTGACGCGGATGCGATTTCAGACATGATGTCATTTACCCGCTGAATGGCAGTCACAATTTCCTGCATGGTTTTGCCTGACTCGTTCACCAGCTCGTTACCGCTTTCTACCTTAGTTACAGAGTCTGATATCAAATCTTTAATGTCTTTGGCGGCGTTTGCTGAGCGCTGGGCGAGGGTTCTTACCTCAGACGCTACAACTGCAAATCCGCGGCCCTGCTCCCCTGCTCTGGCAGCCTCTACGGCGGCGTTAAGTGCCAGAATATTGGTTTGGAACGCAATGCCGTCGATAACGCCAATGATGTCTTCAATTTTCTTGGCAGACTGATTAATGTCGGCCATGGTACCAACGACCTGCTCAATCAACTTACCGCCGTCAATAGCCACTCTGGACGCTTCTGATGCCAGTCCATTTGCCTGTTTGGCATTGTCGGCATTCAACTGAACAGTACTGGTGAGCTCTTCCATACTCGACGCAGTTTCTTCCAGACTCGAGGCCTGTTGTTCAGTGCGGGTTGAAAGGTCTGTATTACCTTTGGCAATTTCAGCTGACGCATTGTTGATCGTTTCCGAGCCAGAGCGGATCTCGTGAATGATGTTTGTCAGGTTTGACACGAACTCATTCACTGACTCTGCCAATTGTTTAAATTCGCCCTCGTATTCACGCTCTAGTTTGGACGTGAGGTTACCCTTCGACAGCGATAACATGATTTCGCAAATATCATTCACCGCCATCTTACGCCCGGTGATATCCGTGGCGTATTTAACCACTTTGAATACTCTGCCATTGTGGTCGAAGATGGGGTTGTACGTGGCTTGAATCCACACTTCCTTACCGCCGTTGCCGATGCGGTGGAATTCACCAGACTGAAACTGTCCTTCGGCCAGTTGTTCCCAGAACAACCGGTATTCACTGCTGGAACGTTGGGCGGGATCCACAAACATACTGTGATGCTTGCCCTGAATTTCCTTCAGGGTGTAACCCACGGTATTCAGGAAGTTGTCGTTGGCCTGCAGGATTTTTCCAGAGGGCTCGAATTCAATTACGGCCTGAGACTGGTTGATCGCATCGATTTGACCAGAGAAATAGGCATTTTTCAGCTTTTCTGCGGTAATGTCGACGGCGTATTTTACTACCCGGGTGACTTTGCCGTTACTCGCTGTTACAGGGTTGTAGGAGGCCTGAATCCACACCTCGTTACCCGCTTTGTCGTAACGCAGGTATTCGCCGCTTTCAAATTCACCTTTGGCTAGTTTAGTCCAGAAGTCTTTGTATTCGGGAGACTGTGCGTAGTCGGGTGCGACAAACATTCTGTGGTGTTTACCCGCGATTTCGCTTAAATCGTAGCCCATGAGGGTCAGGAAGTTGTCGTTAGCACTGACAATTTCGCCGGTGGGGCGAAATTCTATAACGCCCTGGCTGCGGTCGAGCGCTGCCAGTTTATTCGACGACAGATTAAACTCGGTTTTATCTACCCATTCTACGATGGCGCCGTCGGCATTGCCTTGTGCGTCCAGCAGGGGAGTGAGCTTTAGGTCAAAGTTAACATCGCCCACCACGATCGATGACTCCATCGGGGCGGTAAGTTCGGCAAGAATTCTGCGCTGGTGGCCGGGATTCTTGTGGAACTGGTCAATGTTCTGACCCACCAGATTGTCTGCCGAAAAGTGAGGCAGCACTGTGCGGATCTCTTCTTCGTAATGTTTCAGCAGATTGTAAACCGCAGGGTTGGCGTAAATAATGTTCCGGTTTTTATCGGCGACCATTACACCTGAGGTAATAGCATCCAGGGCGATTTCATAAAACGCCGGTGCTTTGGGTTCCGGGGTGCTGCTGCCCCCAAATAGTTCACGTAAGTTCATACAGAGCCCTCGTTCTGCTGATTCATGCTGTCGAATATGCCGATTTCCTCACTGGTAATCAGGCGCTCGATGTTGACCAGAATAACTAAACCATCATCCACACTGGCCAAGCCGTCCAAATAACGGCTGTCAAAGGCAACCCCAAACTCAGGTGGCGGATGTACTTCCTCTTCTGTGACATTGATAACGTCAGAAACGCTATCGACTACTATGCCAACAATGCGATCCTGTACATTGAGCATGATGACAATAGTAAATTCATTGTAGGTCGCTTCGCTGACCTTAAACTTGACGCGCAAGTCGACGATGGGAACGATGTCGCCGCGCAAATTAATCACGCCTTTAATAAAGTCTGGCGCATTGGCTATTTTGGTAACGGGCTCGTAGCCGCGAATTTCTTTCACCTGGATAATGGCGAGTCCGTACTGCTCTTCGCCGAGCATGAAGGTCAGGTATTCCTTGCTTTCACCGACGGAGGCGGCGAGTAATTTTTCCTGTGATGAGACTGATTCCATCCGGATTACCCCACTTGGCTCAATTGTTCAGTTTTTGCGAGATTATCGACATCGATAATCATAGCGACTTTGCCATCACCCATAATGGTGGCGCCCGATATTCCGTCGACTTTGCGGTAATGACGCTCAAGGCTTTTGATGACGACCTGTTGTTTGCCTAGCAGTTGGTCAACGATAATGCCGTAACGTTTCTTACCTACTTCCACCAACACAATAATCGACTCGGAGAGCGGTTTGGGCTTACCGGGGATACACATCTGCTGGTGCAGGGATACGAGCGGCCAGTAGGCATCCCGGCTCCACAAGACATTGTCGTTTGCCAGCGTTTTGATTTGTTCGGTGGTAGGTTGCAAAGACTCAATGATGTTGAGTAGCGGAATAATGTAGGTTTCATCGGCAACCGACACACACAGACCGTCGATAATGGCCAGCGTTAAGGGCAGTTTTATCGTGAAGGTCGAACCTTGTCCGGCCGTTGAGCTTATTTCGATTGACCCCTGGATTGCTTCGATATTCTTGCGAACCACGTCCATTCCTACCCCGCGACCGGATACGTCGGTGACAGCATCAGCGGTAGAGAAGCCCGGTGCGAAAATAAGTTGCCAAACTGCTTCGTCAGGCATGGATTCATCGACGTCTAAGCCATTACTGATGGCTTTTTCCAGGATCTTGTCGCGGTTCAGGCCACCGCCGTCATCCTGAATACTAATCACAATGCTGCCGCCGCGTTGTTCTGCTTTGAGGATCACGGTGCCGACTTCAGGTTTTCCTGCCGCCAGGCGTTTTTCTAACGGCTCAATGCCGTGATCGAGGCTGTTTCTGACCAGGTGCGTAAGCGGATCGGCGAGCTTCTCAATCATGCTCTTGTCGACTTCTGTTTCGCCGCCTTCAATAACAAGGTCAATTTTCTTATTCAGTGTTTTCGCCAGGTCGCGCACCAAACGGGGGAAGCGGTTGAACACAAAGGATACGTGAATCATACGCATCGACATGGTGGCTTCCTGGATTTCCCGAATATTTCTGGATAGCTCTTCCAGCGTAGCGTTGAGCTTTTCACCTGAGTTGCCGTCTACTTCCTGGCCTATCATCGACAAAATAGACTGGGTGATAACCATTTCACCAACTAAATTTACGACGTTGTCTATTTTCACCGTGTCGACCCGAATAGAACCGGTGTCTTTTGCTGCGCTTTGTTTGGCAGCGGGTTTAACTGGTTTCTTGGTTACCGGTTTCGCTTTTGCGGGTGGGGCTTTGGGTTCGTCGGTAAAAAAGCCAAATGCCTCGTCATCCGGGATGGCTTGCGCAGGTGTTGGTTCAGTAAAAAAGCCAAAACCATCATCGTCAGTCGACGCCTCTTTTGACTCAACAGTAGCGGTATTTGTTACTTCCTCGCTGCCTGGCGCATCGTCGAAGAAGCCAAAGCTGTCGTCGTCACTGCTTTCTGTGGTTTCTGCGCTATTGGCGCTTGCAGCAGATACCTGCTCGGACGGTTCGTCATCGAAAAATCCAAACCCATCCTCTTCTTCTGTAGTGGCTACCGGCGTGTTATCGGAACCGCCAGTATCGTCATTCAATATGGCTTCTAAATTGGCTTTACCCTCTTCGATTTGCTGCCAGTCTATGTCGCTTTCGTCCTGGTAACACTGGATAATGACACCCAGCGTATCGGTAGTAGCGAGTAACACATCAACAATGTCTGTCGTCAGGTCCAGTTCGTTGTTTCGCGCTTTATCCAGAATCGTTTCCATGACATGAGTGAGCCCGGTCAGCGCGTCAAACCCGAAAATGCCACTACCGCCTTTAATAGAATGCGCGGCACGGAAAATACTGTTTAAATCTTCTGGATCAGGAGCGTCAGTAGAGATATTCAGCAATAACTCTTCCATGGTTTGAAGATGCTCAGTACTCTCTTCAAAAAACACGGTATGAAATTGATTCATATCCACTGACATGACGATTACCCCAGCACTTTGGACGCGATTGCGAGTAACTTGGAAGGATCAAAAGGCTTAACCATCCAGCCCGTTGCGCCTGCTGCCTTACCCTGCGCCTTTAAGGCATCACCCGCTTCGGTTGTAAGAACAATAATCGGTACGGCTTTGTAGCTTGCCATGCCCCGGAGAGATTTAATTAACGTGATGCCGTCCATATTCGGCATGTTCTGGTCTGTCAGCACAAAGTCGTAACGGTTGGTTTGGCACTTATCGAGCGCGATCTTGCCATCTGCAGCGGTTTCTACATCGTAGCCCGCCCCCTTCAGTGTTACTTCAACCATTTGCCGAATCGACATCGAATCATCAACAATTAGTATCTTTTTACCCATAATCTATTAATTCCTAACTAATGAGATAGTCGTGAGATTGCCTTTCGCGTTTCTTTCTACTGATTCACACAATGCATCAAGCAATGCGAGCCCTCTGCCACTCAGGGTCTGTTGTTGTTCTGAAACGTCACTCCGGCAAAAGCCGGGTCCCGAGTCCTCTACGGTCACTTTTATAAACGTAGTAGAGTTTGTGTAAATGTGAATATTTATTTGATCATTTTCCTGTAATTGCGCTATCCGCTCATCTCTAAGACTTAAATAGGCAGAAAAGCCCTCGATATCGTTTTTTAAAGACGAGTCAATCTGAAGTATGCCGTGGTCTACAGCGTTATTAACTAACTCAGCAAGCACCGTAAACGCCTTCTGACACAGCGACTTTGGTAGCTCTGCATTTTGTAAAATGAACATCACCTGGCTGAGTACATCAACCCGCACAATGGCCTGGCCATTTAACTGAAAACGGTAGTCCAGTTCACCAAAATTCTCGCTAACCGATACTTCATTTGAGGCCAGTTCTTCCCGGAGTGTCTGGCCGTCGATGACACACAATGTGATGTCGTCTTCAATTGGTCTTCCCTGGGCATGTGAAACACAGATATCCATTAGCTGAATCAGACTCTGGCCTTCGCTGGCGAGTGCTTCTGCCTGCTCAATGAGGCGGTTTAGCGTTAAGGCTTGCCCTTCGGCATTTGTTTGCTCAATCAAGCCGTCAGAAAACAGGGCGATCTGACTGACGGTTGGCAAACTGATTTGTTCGGCGGTCACGCTGAAGTCCTCCGGGCTCATTATCCCCAATGGCATTGAGCGTGACTTGAATCGCAGCAGATCACCGCTTTGCATACTGCACAGTATGTCGGGTAACCCAGCGTTGATGACGTGCACTGTTTCAGTGTAGGGGCAAATTTCCAGTCCCAATACGGCAATGAAGCGGTCATCGGGTATTTCAAAATAGAGCTTGCGATTGATTTCGTGAAAAATTTCATCCAGCGCTTTGCCTTTTGACGCCATTGCCCTGGCTATGGAAATCAATGGCAAAATACAAATGGCCGCTGCCAGTCCGTGCCCCATGGCATCGGCGAGAAAAATCTGTACTTTACCCGTCGGGGTTGAGGGGCAAAAAATCGTGTCACCACTGAAAGTGGTCATGGGTTCGCTTTTTACATCAACGTATCCTGGCAGGCTGTTTTGGGCAGTCGCCATGTTGTCATAAACGTGCTGAGCGAGCGCTTCTTCCTGTGATTTTTCATCGATAAACTGGGTGAGTAAACGGTTCTTGTTTGCCAGTTCAATGTTGGCTTTTTTGAACGACATCAGGTTGCGAATTTTTTCCCACAGCATACTGATGCTGACTGGCTTAACCAGGTAGTCATGAACACCAGAGGCGAAACTTTTGGCTATGCTGCTAACGTCTTCGTCGGCAGAAACCATTAAAATATAGGGTTTAAGCCCTGCTCGTTGCAGAAAGGGGATCAGAGCGGCGCCTTCACCGTCGGGCAGGTGGTTATCGATAATCGTGATATCGAAATGGTGCCTGGATACGGCTTCTTTTGCATCCTCCAGCGTATGGCAGGCAACCACCGTGAGGTGTTTGCTAACCAGATCAGCTAGAACCAGGTCACAAAATATCGCGTCATCATCAACAACCAGTATGGAAAACGCGCCCGGTGGAAAGGGCATGTCTGTCATGGCATAACACCTGTTATCGGATTTTTACCATTTTGTCGAAGTTGGCAATTTCCAGTATTTCTAACGCAGTGCCATTGGCACTAACGATTTCTACGTCACTATTACTCGCTTTTGCACGTTTCTGCAGTAAGACAATCATGCCCAGCGCAGCACTGTCTAAATACATTACGCGGGAGAAATCCAGCGTGATGGTGGCGCCAGCATTTTCCTCGAGTAACTTGTTGTACTGGTCGGTAAAAGCTTTGTGAAAACTGAAATCGAATCGTTCCGGTATTGCTATCGTTGTGCTCATACGTGTTCCTTAAAATAACTCAATCTCGCCTGCATCCACTGTAGAGGATGAAACGGGGTTGTGGAGTCCTGCCCATTCTGATTTGATTTTTTGTATGAAAGCGTCAGGTTGTTGCATTGCTTGAGCGCGTTTCTGGTCGTCAAGCAAGTCATCCAGGTGCATGGAAAGCACCGAGATAACGTTTATGGTGTATTCGATGTACTGGCGATTAATATCACCAAACTGAAGGCTTCGAGTTGCATCGCTCAGCGCGATGTCGAGTTGCATGGCGAGGTCGTGTAGTCCGGACGTCACTTTTTGATCATGTTCAGCTTTGGTGATTATCCGCTCCAGCTCTGTATTGATATCTTTCTTGGCTTCGATGACATAACTCACGTCATAGGCGGCTAACTGGCCGATGCGGTCACTCAGCGATGAGATCTTGCTGTTGATGCCGTTAATTTGCGTTTGTATTGACTCGCTGAACTCCGCAGAGCGGTTAGACAGGGTTCGTACTTCGTCTGCTACCACAGCAAAGCCTCTGCCGTGTTCGCCTGCGCGGGCCGCCTCTATTGCCGCATTCAGTGCCAAAAGGTTGGTTTGCCCGGCAATGCTATCGATGTCTTTTAACGCCTGAATAACGGATGGCACGGTCTCATTGATGGCGGTGATTTGCTCAAGGATTTCCATGATCCCGGCTGACATGTCTACGGTGCTTTGAATAAATCGGTCTAATGTGACGGCTGTACGCTCGGCAAAACTACGCATCTGGTCGCTGTGCAGCTCCTCGCTGCCTTCATCCGCAGTGATCAGGCTGTGGATCGTATTGCTTTGTTGATCAACCAGGCCTCGTAAACCCACGAAGCTACTACTCAGTGTGTCTACCGCATCGTTGTGCGTAGATAGAATGTTATTCAGGTTGTCAGTGCAATCTGTCAAAACCTCAGAACAGGTTGATGTAATCTGCTCGTATGCTGGGTTATCGGTAACAGGGGGGGGAGACATGCCTTTTGATGCAGCTGCCGGTGACGATGCCGTTGTGTTCGGCGGACTGTTCTTCGAGAAATACGCTTCAGCGCCTATCGCTGCAGCGGCAACTACTAACACCGCGATTATGCCTGAACTGATCCAGGCAACGCCCAAAGCAATGAGTGTGGCAATCCCTAACACCATTAACTTATTTGTATTCATCCGCTTCACCGGCCCTTATTTGCGTTTTAAAATTTGCTGCAGAGACGAATTGCGACTTGGCCAACTTGTTGATTATCTGAAATTTATTGCTATTCCTTGCGGAAAAGTCCAGTACGTGACCTCTTGTCCCAGTCCTAAATGTAGGCAAGGATCTGAGGTCTTGCAAATTGTCAGACCAAAAAGAATATTGTTTTTGTATCAGGTGTTTAAAGAGGGCGAGATGCAGATTATGATGTCAATTAATCGTCGGTTAGCGACGGTAAAATGACAGGGATGAATGCGCCTCCGGCAATGCCGAAGGCGTGAAATTCTGGCTGTTGTTAACCTTTGTTCAGTGCCGCGCGCACATGCTGGGCAAAAGGCTCTGCTCGCATAAATCCGGTGACTCGCGCCTGACTCAATTCGGTGCCCTGAGCATCGAACAGCAGAATGGTGGGCAGTCCGAGAATATTGAAGGACTCCTGAAACGCCAGGTTGGTAGGCGTGTTATCCGTCAGGTCGATTTGCATCCATACCGTATTGCTAAGCGCATCGATTACCGCGGGATCCGGGAAGGTGTATTTTTCGAATTCTTTACAGGCAACGCACCAGTCAGCATAGAGATCAACCATCACAGATTTTCCCTGTGCGTTGGCGTCGGCCAGTTTTTGTTGGAAGTCCTGCAGATTTTTGACGACCAAGAATTCCGGATGTGAAACAGCCTGTTGCTTATATTGTACGCTTGTATTTGTATTGCTTTGCACATCGTTGAATATGGTCTGGTAGCCCAGCATGGCACTGCCAAATAAGCCTAGGAAAATCACAATACTGCGTACGCCTTTCCAGAAACTGCTGGCAGACGACTGATTGATGACCTGGAAATAACCAAACGTCGCTAAACCGAGTCCGGACCATAGCAGCCAGGTGTACTCTGAATTCCACAGCCGTTCTACAAAGATGATAGCCACGGATAGCAACATAAAGCCAAATGTTGTTTTTACGACATTCATCCAATTGCCCGCTTTAGGCAGTAATTTACCGCCGGTCATGGCGAAGATAATCAGTGGGATACCCATTCCCAGACTAAGTGCGTACAGGGCCAGGAAGCCCAGCAGCAAGTCGCCGCTTTGGGCAATAAATAGCAATATGCCTGTGAGTGGTGCTGTAGTGCAGGGGGAAGCAATTAGCCCGGAAAGTACGCCCATTACAAACACACCAGTCAGGCTGCCGCGCTGTTGCGCGTTACTGACCCCGGTGAGTTTTTCCTGCCATTTTCCAGGCAGCTGAATTTCATAAGCCCCAAACATGGC
>NZ_CFIDRX010000102.1:0-15704 GCF_984433645.1 Marisediminitalea sp. | reverse complement strand
ACAATCGACAGAAACGGTGAGCGAGTCTGAAGAGACTATGGCTGAAACCGGACAACAAGCAACCGCGTCAGCTGATACCGCGCTTGAACAAAGCACTGATATCGTGACGGACTTGCCGGTTGCGGAGCTGTCTCAATCACTACAAGGTAGCCTGCAAGGAAGTCTGAATGTCGTCGCTGATGCCGGTGGCTCAATCAGTTCAACCCTGAATGGCTCGGGCGACGCAATCAACAGCGCGGTAAACGGCACTTTGCAAAACACCATTGATGCTGCAACGGCATTGCAAGTGGCGGACGCTGCTTCGGTTGAACAGGTGGTGTCGTCTGCCGTGTCAGCCACTGTTGCTCAAAATGTGTCTACCAGTGCGGTAACGCAAGTTAGCGATACCGTAAACAGTACTGTCACTAACAGTGTTTCCAGTGCGGTGGACGGCGCGGTTGAAGGTGCTGTTGAGGGCGCGGTAGAAGGCGCAGTATCCAGCACGGTTAACAATGCCGTGGCTGCCAATATCAGCTCGATTCTGGGCAACTAATCACATCAGTACGTAGAGGGAAGGCATGCGCCTTCTCTTTACTGTTTGTGCAACAAACCGATAATTGAAGGGGTCTTCCGATGAAAACGACACTGATTTTTGCTGCCATTACTGCAGTGAGCGTACCGGCTGTTGCGACGGTAACCTACAAAGGGGAGTTACAGGCTGGTGCGCAATACGACTCGAACGTCACAGTGACAGAGTTGGATCGTGCCAGTAATCAATCCGATTACGCGGGTTACCTGAAAGGCAAGCTCAGCGCAGATTGGCAAGCCACGGATGCGTTGTCCTTTAACGCCGGCGTGAACCATCAGCGCACGCAGTATCAGGACGCAACCGACTTCAACCTGGCTATTACAACCTGGAATGTGGGCGCAGGCTTAAAAACCCGTTTGGGTAAGTGGGGCGTGCATAGTTACCTGGCCGATGCGGCACTGGACGGCAATGACTTCATGCGTTATCAGCAGTCTGGTGTGAGTTGGCAAAACAGCATTACCACGAAAACCTACTTACACATAAGTGCTGACTATCTTCAAAAGCGCTTTGACACTGTGCCAGAACGCGACGCCAATGGTGGCCAACTATCAACACAATGGTTTTACATGCCCGACATGGAGGGGCAGATGATCAATGTGGGTTATACCTATCAGTATGAAGATGCCGACATCGACAGACTCGACTTTACCGGTCATGCCGGCCAGCTTAGCTGGACATATCCCACACAATGGTGGGGCACGCCAACATCACTGAAGGCACAATATCAGTTTGCTTATCGGGACTATCGGGAGGCTGAGGCCTTTTTGTCGGTAACCCAGCGCACTGACCGTCAGCATACGCTTGGTGTAAGCGCGAGCTATCAGTTTTCGAAGCATGTGGCTTTTGATATTGGTGCGAAATACGCCGACTATCAGTCAAACCTGTCAATAGCTGACTATCAGGAGAACCAGGCGAATGTGGGCGTTACCGCGAAGTTTTAGCTAACGCATTCGGGGGACTATTTCGCAGGTAGCCAGGCGCCTTCACCAAATACCGGATCCCAGCCTGGCTCGCCTTTATCCTGCAACTGCTGACGCAATGCCGGTGGAATGGCGGTTTTCGTTGCGTCGCTTCCTGACTGGCATGTTCGCCACTGCGCTAACCATCCGGCCACGGCGGGTGAGGCAATAGACGTACCGGTTTCTGGTCCGGTTTCTCCTTCAACTCGGGCTGTGAGTACACTTACCCCCGGAGCCGATAGCGCCACTTGCTCCCCCTGATTTGCCCATCGATAAATATTGCCTTGTGCGTCGACCGCCGACACCCCAATAACGTCAGGATATGCCGCTGGATACAAGGGCGGAGCCGCCGGGCCGGCATTGCCTACTGCTGCAATCAGCGTAACGCCTTTAGACGACAGCCCCGCAATGGCTTTAGCCAATAATGGGTTGTCAGGGCCGGTCAGACTCATGTTTATAACCGGTACCTGCTGACTCGCCAGCCAGTCCAGTCCACTCACTAAATCGAACAGACTGGCTCCTTGCGATACCTGGGTGCGAGCATAAAACACGGCCGCATTAATCACCAGGCTGTTATGGGCCAGTTGTTGCTGAAGAATACCCGCTACCGCGGTGCCATGGGCACGACTAAGCGGCAATGACGCATCAATAAATGTGTGCTCGCGAACCTGCAATGTGGACAGTAATGGATGAGTATCTTCGATAGCTGAGTCCAGCATACCAATGCGCGCCGGTGTCTCACACAGGGGGTTAGTTTCAACCGAACTTGTTGTTGCGGCGCTCTCTTTTACTGCCGCGCCTTCTTCGTTCGCTTCTGCCGGGTTGCTTTGAGTCAGGTACACATGGTTTCGGCCAAGCTGAGATTGCAAATGCGCAGGTAAGGCCGCTTTTATTCGGTTATGTGAATTAAAGGCATCGGGGACCTGAATATTGACAAGCCAACTGTCGAGCAGCGCCACATAACGTTGTTTGGTAATCGAAAACGGGGATTGTTCAAACCAGGCTAAATCGGCCTCTGACGCATACACTACCCATTCTCTGGCTATGGCAAGCTCGCCATGCGCCGTGATCTCTTCCCGCAACACCGTTTGCTGTAGGGAATCTACGACACTGATGGCTTGTTTTATCGGTAACAGCGCATTGGAAAGGTCCGCTGTTAATGTGCTGGTAAGGGCCGGTAATAGTTCGGGCAATGCGGGCTTTTCAGGCCGGGTCAGCCGCTCGGTGACACGGTTTGCAGGCAACCGACGAGTCAGATCTTCGATAGGTTGAGTCACCGAACGGGTTACGCTTGGCAGGACTTGTGCATTTACCAGTGAAATAGGACTCAGCACTACCGCAGCTGCGATAAGCGAACGTGATAGTAACTTAGTGGATAACGATAACTTCATAGTGACACCTTATTACAAAAGTGAGATTTGCGATAGCCGTCGTCCAGGATGCTCAAGTGAAGCTTCGCCGTCATTCTGGAAACAACATTGCTGTCCGGGCGCACTGTGCCTCGTGGATGACACTGAACTTGCGTGCCAAAATGAGGAACAAGGCTCCCGCTTTGCTAGCTGGGATACTGAGTTAACGAAATAAATTAAAAAAAATTCCAATTAATGGGAATAAAATAAATTCTGTCTCGTTAACACTATAAAAGAGGCAAGTCAGGTGACGAAATATCACCTTTGCAGTGTAGGAAATGACAATGACAAAAACGCAATCAGAACAGCTCAAAGCAATGTTGCCGGTACTCAGACGGTTTGCCTATTCGTTGACAGGCAGCATGGCCGACGCTGACGATTTATTACAAAACACCGTGGAAAAATTACTGACTAAGCCAGTACCCGACGACGTTGAGTTGTTGGCGTGGTCGTATCGCATCTGCCGGAATTTGTGGATTGATGAGTATCGGGCAAACAAGGTCCGTCAGGCTGCGGTGCATAACCCTGAGTTACAGCAAGCCGAAGTGGATGCCACGGCACAAATCACTTCTGACATTACGTTAAAGCAGGTAGAAAGCGCCATGGCGACCTTACCTGACGACCAGCGTGAAGTGCTTTCGCTTGTCGCGGTACAAGGGATGTCGTATCAGGACACGGCCAACGTGTTGTCTGTTCCTTCGGGGACGGTAATGAGTCGGTTGGCACGTGCCAGGAGCAAATTGGCACAAATACTGTTTTTAGAAAAAGGCACCAAAGGCCCGAATGGCAATGAGGTAACGGCATGAAGATCACCGACGAACAACTCAGTGCGTTTTTAGATAACGAACTGGATGACGAGCAAATGGCGCTGGTGCGTGATGCTATTGCCGCCGACGAAACCTTGTGTGACCGCATGGCAACCTTAAGTATGGTCGATCACGTTGTTAAACGTGCTGCAGAGCAAGCGACGACTGGCCCTGTGCCTGAGCACATTGTTGCGCTGTGCGAGTCGGCATCTGAAAGTAATGTCGTGTCTTTTGCTGATCGCAAGGCTGAGCAAACTGCACAACAACCAACGCCAAATTCGAACACACGTTGGCTTAGAGGAATGGCAATGGCTGCCAGTGTTGCGTTAGTGGGCTTGTTAGGCTGGCAGCAATTAATGGGTGACCAGCCGGGTGATGCAGGCCAGTGGCAGCAAATAGCCGCGGTACTGGATAGTCAGACCAGTGGCAGCCGCTATAGCGCGGGTGACGTTACCGTCACGCCTCAGTTGTCCTTTGTGCATCAGGACGGCGCGTTGTGCCGACAGTTTACTGTTTCAGGTCAGTCTCGTAACGATGCGGTGATCGCCTGTAAACAAGACGGCTCATGGCAGCAACGCACGTTGGTGCCGATGACGCCGACCAACAGCCAGGCAGGTGAGTATCAGACGGCGACCTCTGCCCATGAGTTAGACAAGGTGCTCGACACCATGATTAAAGGCGCTCCGTTAAATCGTGAGCAGGAACAACAAGCAATTCAATCAAACTGGCAGCAGTAACTGCCATTGGAGGTAATCATGAAAACATTAATGAAATTTGCCACATTAGTGATGGCTATGACACTGGCCGCCTGTGCCAGTCAACCTGCCTACCGTGCTGCTGAAAATGGTGGGTATGGATATTCAGAAACCAAACTGACCGATACCCAGTACCGTGTGTACTTTAAAGGGAAAGGCAGTGACAAAACCAAAGCGATGGACTATGCCATGCTTCGTGCAGCAGAGATCACGCTTGATCAGGGCTACGACTGGTTTGTGGTGGCCAATCGCGAAACCATGGTAGACCGTGAAAAAGTATCAATGGAACCGGAAATTGGCTTTTCGAAACGCTATACCCGCGTTACTGATTGTGGCCTAGTTACTTGTCGCACTAGCTACTACCCGGAATCGACGCTGTCTACCGGTATTTACGTCGGCGGCCGTGAGAAAAGCGTTATTGAAAGCGCACTGGATATTCAGTTAGGTCGCGGCACCCGCCCGGACTCCAGCGCTAGTTTCGATGCGCGTCAGGTGAAAGAAAACTTGTCGCCGAAAGACGAATAATCCGGGAAATCGTTACGATAAAGCCAGCATGAGAAGTGTCATCCCGGGCTCGCCCCGGGATCTATTCAAAAAGGCCGCGATTTCAAAACAACCTCACCGTCACCCCGGGCTTGCCCCGGGATCTATTCGAAAAGGCCGTGATTTCAAAACAACCTCACCGTCATCCCGGGCTTGCCCCGGGACCTATTCAAAAAGGCCGAGATTTCAAAACAACCACTGTTTGATGTGTCAAAGATCCCGGATATCGCTGCGCGATTCCGGGACGACGACCTCACCGTCTTCCCGGGCTTGCCCCGGGACCTATACAAAAAGGCCGAGATTTCAAAACAACCTCACCGTCATCCCGGGCTTGTCCCGGGATCTAATCGAAAAGGCCGTGATTTCAAAACAACCACTGTTTGATGTGTCTAAGATCCCGGATATCGCTGCGCGATTCCGGGACGACGGATGGGGATATCGCGTCACATTTTCGGAGACGACAACCTCACCGTCTTCCCGGGCTTGTCCCGGGACCTATTCAAAAAGGCCGTGATTTCAAAACAACGAAGCTAGCGCCACTTTCCAAAGAACACGCCAAATAACTTGGGGGCCATTTCTTTTAATGAAAACTCGTCAGGGTTCTCCAGGTATTCAACGACAATCCCGCGGAAGAAGCAGTTCAGAGCCATGGTCAGCGTTTTGGGGTCAAGGTCGGCAGACAAGGTGCCTTGCGCCTGAGCTTTGGCAAAGAATTTTTCTAGCGTGGCTTGTTTTTCTTCTTTGGCGAGTCGGGTCTTTTCCTGGCAAACCTGCAAGCTTCCGCTGTAGTCGCATTTAAGCAAAAACAGCGACAGTACTCGCTGTAAATGCGGGTCTTCTTCCAGCCTCACTGTGAGGTCACAACACACCTTTTCCAGCTGGCGGAGCGGGTCATCGTAGGATTTCTCTAACCCGTCTACCAGTTCTTGAATGAACGGCTTGTGCAGTTCATCGTAAAGGGCCATAAAGATGTCGGTTTTGTTCTTAAAGTGCCAGTAAACAGCCCCTCGGGTAACGTTTGCGGACTTTGCTATTTGCTCCAGGGTTGCGCGTGCTACCCCTTGAGATGAAAAGACATCTACCGCGGCATCAAGGATAGCGGCCCGGGTTTGTTCGGCTTCTTCTTTAGTTCGTCGCATTTTTGACTTTTTTGGTCTGATTGACAACATACATACACGAATGTATTTTAAACTATATCTAAGTTGTCTATTTGTCCAGCTTTCCTGTCTCAGCTGTCCTCAGGAATTTACTAAGTAAAGAATTTTATGATCAAAAAACTTGTACTTGCTGCACTGTCAGTGTCAGTTATAGCCGTTACCGGATGTTCTCAGGAGTCAGGCGGTCAACAAGCCGCTGGTGGCCAGGGCGCACCATCCGGCGTGCCCGTTAATGTGGTAACGGTGGAGCAGCAAAATGTGTCTACAACATTAGAGCTGCCAGGGCGCGTAAGTGCCTTTCGTCAATCCCATGTCCGTCCTCAGGTCACCGGCGTCATTACTCAGCGTTTGTTTGAGCAGGGTACCGTTGTGGAAAAGGGCCAGCAGCTATATCAAATTGATGATCTGCAATATAAAGCAGCACTCAACAGTGCCAAGGCCGATGTCGCTTCTGCTAATGCCAATGTGAAAACACTAAAGGCTAAGGCAGCGCGATATAAAGACCTGATGAAAGTCAACGCAATTAGCGGCCAGGAGTACGATGACGTCGTCGCGCAGCTCGACCAGGCTATGGCAGCAGTCAGTGTAGCTGAAGCGCAGGTGGCACTGGCTGAAGTGAATATGGATTACACCAAAGTGTATGCGCCAATTAGTGGGCGCATAAGCCGTTCTTTTTACACCGAAGGTGCATTGGTTACGGCGAACCAGACCGACCCGCTGGCAACGATTACCCAGTTAGACCCGGTTTACGTTGATGTGCAGGTATCAAGCGAACAGGCATTGGGCCTGCAAATGGCGCTTCGCGATAAAGGTAGCTTAACCGTTGATCTGACTATTCCAGGTTCGCATCAGTCGCTGGAAGGGCTGAAAGGTACTGTAGAGTTTTCGGAAGTCATCGTGAATGAATCTACCGGCTCGGTGACCATTCGAGCCCGTTTCCCGAACCCGGATAACATTCTGTTACCTGGCTTGTATGTTCGCGCCACTATTCATCTGTCGGATACGGCAGCCCTGGTTGTGCCGCAGCGAGCGACCATTCGTCAGCCGGATGGCAGTTTGTCGGTTTGGGTAGTCAATGGCGACAACCCTGAGCTGCGCAGTATTGGCGTGTTACAGGCATTCGATGGTAACTGGCAGGTGAGTAATGGCTTGTCTGAAGGTGAGCAGATCATAGTGGCGGGTTATCACAAACTGCGCCCTGGTGCCAAAGTCATGCCTATTCCATTGTCGAACGACGCATAATTACAGGACCCATTCATGGCTAGATTTTTTATCGATCGCCCGGTTTTCGCTTGGGTACTGGCAATCATCACTATGCTGGCGGGTGTGATGGCGATCACCAGCCTGCCCATTCAGCAGTATCCGACAGTTGCGCCTCCGTCTGTAACGATTTCTGCATCGTATCCGGGCGCGTCTGCGCAAACCGTTGAAAACGCGGTAACCCAGGTTATTGAGCAACGTTTGACCGCCATCGACAACTTGCGGTATTTCCATTCGAGCAGCGCGAATGGACGAATGACCATTACCCTGACCTTCGAACCGGAAGCAGATCCGGACATTGCGCAGGTACAGACCCAGAACAAAGTGCAGGGCGCGGTATCTCAGTTGCCGTCGTCGGTACAGCAAATGGGCGTGACGGTCACTAAATCCAATAACAGCTTTATGATGGCTGTGGGTTTCTACTCTGAAGATGACAGCATCGACCAGTATGAGCTGGGTGACATTCTATTGTCTAAATTCCGCGACCCGATTTCACGGGTAGACGGTGTTGGTAGCGTGCGCGCATTCGGTGCGCAAAAAGCCATGCGTATTTGGTTAGATCCGCAGCGTTTATATAGCTACAACCTGACGCCTCAGGACGTGCAAAGCGCCATTGCGGTGCAAAATACCGATGTATCTGCCGGTGAGTTAGGTGGCCTGCCAGCGATTTCCGGTCAGGAAATAAACGCGACTATTCAGGCGCAATCCCGACTGCAAACCGAAGACGACTTTGAGCGTATTTTGTTGCGGGTAAATGCCGACGGTTCGCAGGTGAGACTGCGCGATGTGGCGCGTGTTGAACTGGGCTCAGAAAGCTACGGTGTGATTTCGCGATACAAACGTCACCCGGCTGCGGGTATGGCGTTGTCACTGGCATCAGGTGCCAATGCACTCGATACTATCGACCGGGTAAAAGCGCGTGTCGAGGAACTCAAGAGCAACCTGCCTGCTGGCGTGAAAGTGATTTACCCAATCGACAACGGCCCCTTTATCGAACTGTCTATTAAGTCGGTTGTACAAACGTTACTTGAAGCCATTGTACTGGTGTTCCTGGTCATGCTTCTGTTCCTGCAAAACTGGCGAGCTACGTTAATCCCAACCATTGCTGTACCGGTTGTACTGCTTGGCACGTTTGCTGTCCTTTACGCATTTGGTTTCAGCATAAACGTACTTACCATGTTTGGTTTAGTACTGGCTATCGGCTTGCTGGTAGATGACGCCATTGTTGTTGTGGAAAACGTGGAGCGGATTATTCATGAAGAAGGCCTGAGCCCGAAAGAAGCAACTAAGAAATCCATGACTCAAATCACCAGTGCGCTCGTGGGGATTGCCGCGGTACTGTCTACGGTGTTTATTCCAATGGCGTTTTTCTCGGGTTCTGCGGGGGCCATTTATCGTCAGTTCTCCATTACCATTGTATCTGCCATGGTGTTGTCGGTACTGGTAGCTATTATTCTTTCGCCGTCGCTGTGCGCCACTTTCCTGCGCGCGGCCGATGCAGAAGGCGAAGCAAAAACCGGGTTCTTTGGCTGGTTTAACCGTACCTTTAACAAAGGGCGCGACCGGTATCAGGGCGCAACCCGCTTTATGGCGAATCGCCTGGCGCGCTTTGTGGCACTGTATACCTTACTCGTTGCGGGTATGGTGGTGATTTTCATGCGTTTACCGGGCTCGTTTTTACCGAACGAAGATCAGGGCTTCCTGATGATGATGCTGAATACCCCGGCGGGCTCCAGCGCTGAGCGTACACTTGAGTCGGTAGCCAAAGTAGAAGATCACTTCCTCGAACAAGAAGGCGATTTGGTTGATCACATGTTTACCGTTACCGGCTTCAGCTTTGCAGGATCTGCTCAGTCATCGGCATTAGGCTTTATTCGCCTGAAAGACTGGTCTGAACGGACCGAGCCGGGTACCAGTGTCGAAGCGGTAGCAGGGCGTGCTTATCCGGCGCTTGCTCAAATCATTGATGCCAGTGCTTTTGCATTCTTCCCACCGCCTATTCGCGAACTGGGAAATGCGTCGGGCTTCGATATGCAGTTACTGGATGTGGCGGGTCGCGGGCATGAAGCCTTAATGCAAGCGCGCAATCAACTGCTGGGTGCAGCAGCACAGAATCCAAAGCTGGTAGGCGTGCGTCCAAATGGGCTTAACGACGTCCCTCAGTACAAAATCGACATCGACAGCGAGAAAGCGACGGCGTTGGGTGTGTCATTAAGCGATATAAACAGCACCTTACAAATTGCCTGGGGTTCATCGTATGTGAACGACTTCATCGATGACGGTCGTATTAAGAAAGTGTATCTGCAAGCCGATGCACCGCACCGCATGATGCCGGATGATCTGAACAAATGGTATTTGCGCAACAGTGCCGGTGATATGGTGCCTTTCAGTGCGTTTGCCTCCTCGAAGTGGACCTATGGTTCACCGCAACTAGAGCGTTTTGATGGCGTGTCTTCAGTCAATCTGCAAGGTTCAGCTGCGCCGGGAATTAGCTCGGGTGAAGCTATGCAGGAAATGGAAAAGCTGGTCGCTGAGATGTTACCTGAAGGTTTCGAGATAGCCTGGTCAGGCTTGTCGTATGAAGAACGAGCTGCGGGTTCACAGGCAGGCTTCCTGTATGCGATTTCGATTCTGGTTGTTTTCCTGTGCTTGGCCGCGTTGTACGAAAGCTGGGCAGTGCCGTTCTCGGTCATTCTGATTGTGCCGCTTGGTATTTTGGGTGCCGTGGTCGCCGCCTACCTGTTCAACCTGTCGAACGACGTTTACCTGCAGGTGGCGTTTTTAACCACTATCGGTCTGGCTGCGAAAAACGCCATTCTGATTGTCGAGTTTGCCAAGGTGCTGCAGGAAGAAGAAGGCAAAACCGTTATGGAGGCGGTGACCATGGCGGCTAAACAGCGTTTCCGCCCCATTCTGATGACCTCAATGGCGTTTATTCTGGGGGTAACCCCGCTGGCAATCGCAAACGGCCCGGGTGCAGCAAGTCAAAACGCGATAGGTATTACCGTAATCGGCGGGATGTTTGCAGCTACCTTCCTGGCTATCTTCTTCGTACCCATGTTCTACGTGTTGATATCCAAATTCTCAAGGCCAAAACAGAGCTAGAGAAGCCAATATTAAAAGCCCGCTCATTCGAAGCGGGCTTTTTTGTGTGTTGGGATTGTGATCAATTCGCGAATAAAAGTATTAGTGAAGTCAGCTTTGAGCGAATTGCGGAAATCGTTAGTTAGTCGGTCTTTGATTGTCAGCTTAAGACAAGGGGTGGACATCGGAATTATGCAATGTTAGGTTTGCTTTTCCTTTATATAATAATGGGTTACGTACTTTTTTGTATGCGTTCACAACGAAGCCAGGTGGCGTTTGATCAGACATTGGTAAAATGCTATTTTGAAAAATCAACGAGATTAAAAGGAATTAATACGATGTTGAAGCTAAGTTTTATTATTATTTTGTGTGCTTGGATTTGGTCCCCAACAAAAGCCATTGCTAACGAAGTGGTGATGAGTGTTATTTGTTTTGATTGTAACGAAAGTTACGCAAAGAACCTGGCAAAGGAGCATGCAACCCCCTTCATCGAGTGCGACCAAAATAATGATTACTTTGAATTTAACAGTACACAAAGTTGTTATAGCCAGCCCAAAAGAATCATTGTATTTGACGGTTTGTACAAAACTGCCTACCCATACCGTTTATCCCACAGTAACCAGGGCGGACCTCTCAATACACTGAGATTGAACATAGATGATTTTCAAATAGAGTCTGGCACACATAGTTTGCTGACGGATATCGCAAATGCGCGGTTAGACTATGAGGAAAGAATGGAAACGTTCGTCGCCGATACGCTTTCTAGAATACCTAACGAAGAATTTAATAATCTCGTGCTAAGTTCATCCGTCAATGACCAGTGCAGTGATGATCCAGGTGTGGCGGCTTTTAAACGTGCGATGAGTCAATCTGACACCACTGCCCTTAAGACTTGGTTTCAAATCCAACAAAATGTCATTAATGACAGTGTCTTTGGTTTTTTGCCTTTTGACATATCCGCCTTGAGTTTTTCTTATCAATCTCCACCCACGCCTTATGGTTCGTTGGGCATTACCGGGCAGTTTGATGTTGACCCTGATGCTTCCGTAATAACAGTTGTGTACACCAACATATCTAGTACCCTTAGGTCGACCGTTGTTGAAGGTGCTCAAATAGAATCTTCAGCGGTGGTATATAAAATTGGCAAGCAAGAGAACTTTCCGAGTCTCGTTGAGGTCAATGTAGAACCGGATCTGTCGAGGGTCGACGGCGTGCCATTGAGCGATATTGCCGGAGGCAGAGTCGCAGACGTGGATCAAACAAAGCCTGTGAGTAAATGCGTGTATGACTACATTAAAGATGTTTACGAGACTGAACAACGCATGGCACCTGTAGGAGGAGGCCTAGGCGGCTCAACTGTAGGAAATCGTGGCGGTAGTGGTAGCGGAGAAATGGGCCCAGCGCTCACCTATGAGGGAAGTTGTGTCGTTGATACGTTTTCAGGCGGAGAACATACTGGAACATTTAAAATAAACTGTGCTGACCTGTAGTCAAACACCAACTATAGTTAATTACAATGCTCACTGAACAATAACTAGGTGAGCTTTTCTGATACTAACGCTGAAGCAATGATTGTTGATTTACTCTTAAAAGTTATCGGGAAAATCCAATCCAAATGGAATGGATAATTCCCGTAGTCACAATACGACAATATTTGCTTCAGCGGAATTTTGGACACCATAAACTGAAAGCCTGCTCCAGAAATTCTGGATAGTGCTGTTCGACTAATTGATACAGCAATGTCTGCTCTGGCCTATGTCGTTTATAGGTAGAATGTTCAACTACTTGCAATGGCATCCTTGCCAAGAAATGGTATCTCAGTGTGAAGTTTTTCTTCGTGCTAGTTTACTGGCCTTGGAGATGGAAAACTAAGTCATGAAGGTCCGCAATACGTACAAAACACTCGTCCAGAAATAATTAGCAGATGTCCGCAATTTACCAAAAGGCGTCGTCTAAAATGTCGATTATAGGTTGTGTATCTAACCATACTTAAAGGTTCGATATTCTGCTTTCCCCAGTCACCTAATCCATTGGTAGCAAATACCCTAAACCAGATCAATATTCCGCCAATTCTGTCTGTGCAGCGTCGTATTCTGTGGCATCATTAGTGTCACTTCATTTCAGGTGAATCGGTGTCAGGAAATACCGATAACAGGGAGCACAGCGATGACAGTAGCATTGCCCCCGCGACCAGACTGGTCGCAGCTAATTAAGTCCGGTTGCCGGGTGTTTGTTGGTGGTAACGCAGGCGTACCCTACGCACTAATTGACGACTTAATTGCCAACAGCAAGGCATACAGCGATATTGAGTTAGTTCATATGCTGGCGCTTGGCGACAACCGCTGGGCAAAAGAGGAATACCGCCAGCTGTTCAAGGTAAACACGTTTTTTATTCACGGTGACGAAGTACGCAGGGCGGTTGACGAAGGCCGCGCCGACTACACGCCGGTGTTTTTGTCTGAAATGTCGAGCTTATTCAGCGATGGCACGCTGCCACTGGATACGGCGCTGGTAATGGTAAGTCCGCCCGATGAATTCGGGTATTGTTCGTTGGGCGTGTCGGTAGACATTTGTATGTCGGCAGCCCGTCACGCCAACAAGGTAGTGGCGCAAATAAACCCACAAATGCCTCGTACAGCCGGGCACTCCTATTTGCATATCAGTGAGTTTGCCGCGGTAATTGAAGCCGACCAGCCGCTACAGGAAATCGAAGCCCCGCCAATCGACAGCGTAACTGAACGTATTGGTCAGTACGTGGCGATGCTGGTAGAAGATGGCGCAACGCTGCAATTTGGGGTTGGCAAAATCCCCAGTGCTACGTTGAAGTACCTGGAGCGCCACAAAGACCTGGGGATCCACAGTGAGATGCTGTCCGACAGCATTATGGAAATCATTGCCTCGGGCGCTATCAGCAACCGAAAGAAAACCTTTCACCCTGGCAAAGTTGTTACCAGTTTCTGTATTGGTAGTCGCAAGCTGTATGACTTTGTGAATAACAACCCGCATATCGAGTTTTACCCCAGTAGCTATGTGAATAAACCCACCAACATCGCTAAAAATGACAATATGATTGCCATTAACAGTGCGCTGGAAGTGGACTTGACCGGACAGGTGGTGGCCGATTCTCTAGGGTTTGATTTTTACAGTGGCATTGGTGGTCAGGTCGACTTTGTTTCCGGTGCGTCCATGAGCAAAGGCGGTAAGCCGATTATTGCCTTGCCCTCTACCGCTAAAAACGAAACCGTGTCGCGCATTGTGCCTTACATTACAGAGGGCTCAGGCGTTGTAACCTCTCGTGGCAATGTTCACTACATTGTTACCGAGTATGGCATTGCCTCACTGCGAGGAAAAAGTATTCGGGAGCGAGCGCTTGAACTGATTCGGGTGGCTCACCCTAAATTCCGCGCCAAGTTACTGGCAGAAGTGCGTCAAAACTCTTGGGTGCCGCACTACCAACAGAAATACCCCACCGATATTCCTGAGCTGGGTGCCATCCAGCTGCATAAAATGGTAGTGAACGGCGAGAAGTTCTATTTGCGTCCGCTCAATCCGGCAGATGAGCGCCGATTGCAGGAGTTCTTCTATTCGCATACCAAGGAAACACTGCGACTGCGTTACAACTACGATCCCAAACAAATGTCGCGTGAGAAATCCTGTAATTTGGTGAGTGTGGATCAAAGTTCAGATGCGGCCTTGTGCATTGTGCGTCAGGAAGGATCGCGAATTACCATTCACGCCGTTGGCCGGTTCTATTACAACGAGCACGACAATACTTGTGAAGCGGCCTTTGTAACCCGGGAAACCCAGCAGGGTAAAGGCATGGCCAGCAAGCTACTGACCACCCTCATCGATATCGCGCAGAAGCGCAATATCAACAAAATGCTGGCGTTCTGCCGTGCCGACAACAAACCCATGATAGCCATTTTTGAACACCACGGATTTAAACGACTGTTCAGCGGTGATCCGAGCGAAGTTGAACTGGCTTTACCCCTACAGGAAACGAGCCAGGAGAAAAGCGCATGACCATCAAAATCTTTCGCGGCAAAGACTGTGTGCATCACGATGTGTCAGGAGAGCACCCGGAGCATCCCGACCGCTTGTACGCCATTGATGATCAATTGTTGTCGTCGGGGCTGGACATGGTGTGTCAGCATGCCGACGCGAAACCGGTTAAGCGTGAGAACCTGGCGCTTGCCCATGACCCTTACTATGTGGACAGTATTTTTCAGCGGGCACCTAAAACCGGTGTGATTTGGCTGGAACAGGATACCGGCATGACACCCATTACGCTGAGCGCAGCACTGTATGCCGCCGGCGCGGGTTGTGATGCTGTTGACTGGGTGATGGACGGTGAGAACCGTCAGGCATTTTGTGCCGTTCGGCCGCCGGGTCACCACGCTGAATACGACAACGCCATGGGCTTTTGTCTGTTTAACAATATTGCAGTCGCTGCGCGTTATGCCGTGAAGAAATATGACCTGTCTCGCGTCGCGATAGTGGATTTCGATGTTCACCACGGAAATGGCACCGAGCATATCATAGCGGGTGATCAGAGGATTATGATGTGTTCCTCATTTCAGCACCCGTTTTATCCGCACAGTGGCTCGCCTGTCTCTGCCAGTAATATTTTGTGTGCTCCGCTTGAGGCCGGCGCAAACGGCGAAGCCTTTCGCAAAGCCGTGAGTTACTGGTTCGACGCGCTGATTAACTACCAGCCTCAACTTATTTTGATCAGCGCCGGATTCGATGCTCATGCCGAAGATCATATGGGTCAATTACGCCTGCGTGAAGATGACTACCATTGGGTCAGCCAGCAACTGCGCAAAGTCGCCGACAAGGTTTGTCATGGGCGCATTGTGAGTATGCTGGAAGGCGGTTATAACCTGAGTGCGCTGGGTCGTAGTGTGGTTGCGCATATCAAGGGGCTGCACGGAGACGATACCAGCCATTAGCTGAGTGTCTTGGCGTAGTCGTGCAGCCGTTGCTTATTTCATTGCAACGTTAGCTAACCAGGACGCAATCGGCCAGCCGGCAAGTAGACAATAGGTTATGCGGTTGGCGTTTCTTACTGCAAGTTTGACGTCTGACGTGGGGAGTAGGGTATTCAATTTCTTTGCTACCCAGAATTCTGACCACCAGGACGCAAAATAAAAAGGTACCAGC
>NZ_CFIDRX010000101.1:0-15745 GCF_984433645.1 Marisediminitalea sp. | reverse complement strand
AAGCTGTAACGCGCACCAATATCAAACCGGTTCGATGCATCGACTTCCAAACTGTTGTCTGCACTGGCGTATTGCTCTGATGTATAGGCTGCACGCGCGTCCAGCGTCAGACCAGGTACGGCAATTACGTCCCACTCAACATTCACATTCAGTTGAAGCTCAGGTACGCCGATTGCTGTTTTGCCGTCTAACAGGCCGTCCTGCGTTTTGGTCATTTCGGCATCCAGCCAGGTGAAACCTCCCACAACGCGCAGGTTGTCGGACGGCATGCCGAACACACTTAATTCAACGCCCTGGTTTTCCTGCTCGCCGTCAGTAGAGAATACATTGTCTTCCACCACAGATGATTGCTTGGACGTGCTAAACACACTCAGCGCGCCACCATACTGACCCGCATCGTATTTTACGCCCACTTCAATTTGTTCGGCACTGTAAGGGTCAAACACTTCACCGGCATTGGTGATTGGTTCGCCACCGCTGCTAGCCGGTGCCACTTCACCCGGCAATAGTCCCTCAATGTAGTTAGCGTAATAAGACAGCTGCTCTGACGATTTATAAACCACACCCGCGACTGGTGTGAATTTGGACTCGTCATATGACGACAACGCAGAGCCATCGTTATAGTTGAACGTACGGGTTTCGATATTCTGTAAACGGCCACCTACTGTTACCAGTAATTTACCTTCCAGCAATGACAGCATATCGGCAATGGCAACACTCGACAGGTCAGTTTCTTCGGTCACCAGCGGGTTGTTAAGTTCACCCCCTACAAAAAAGTCTGCTGCAGGCATGTCAGCCGGTTGAGGGTCGTAAATGCTACCCGGGAAACCAGCGAAGCTGGAAAACGCGTAGGCGTTTTCGGAAGACAGAGAAAACACAGATGCAGACGTGATGAGCGTATGCGCTACATCACCCGTTTCAAACTCCATGTTCACGCCAACTTCACCAGAGCGAATGCTATCGTTGCGAACGTTATCGAAGCGATAAGCGCTGCTGTCGCCACTCACTTGTGCAGTAGGGTTAGCAAAGATATTGTCTTCTTCCCCTTCGCGGAAACCATACGCTACCCAGCCAGTGATAGTGTCGGTAAAGTCATATTCACCGCGCACTGCACCAAAAAACTGACGTTCGTTTGTATAGGTCCAGGGCTGAGCAAAATTGGTATCACTTTCCGGCGCTTTTGGAATGCCACCTGATGGCGTGACTGCCGGGCGTGGCGCATCGACCTGGTGGTCCTGAAAGCCTAAATCCAGGGACACGCGCACTTTTTCGCCTTCGTGATCGATACCTACCGAGGCCACGCTCAAATCGCGATCCTGATTATCAACACTGGTTTCACCGCCGCGTTGAACCAGATTAACACGGACACCCGTGCTGTTACCTTCTTCACCAAAACGACGGCTCACATCTACTGCACCTAACAAGTGCCCTTGTGATTCGTAGCCCAGAGTGAAGCGATTAAGCGGCTCTTCACCGGCCCGCTTCGGCACAATATTCACCGAACCGCCCAGTCCACTGCCACCCGGAGCCGCGCCGTTTAGGAAAGCACTGGCACCACGAAACACTTCAACGCGCTCTAACAGCTCAGCCGCCACATATTGGCGAGGCAAAATACCGAATAACCCGTTGTAGGTCATATCGTCAGAATACACGGGCAAACCGCGCATTACGTACAGTTCCTGGAAATTACCAAATCCTTTTGCAACGCGCACTACCGGGTCGTTTTGTAGCACATCAGCCACACTACGTGACTGCTGTTCGCGAATAATATCGGCCGTAAAGTTAATGCTGTTAAAAGGTGAATCCATCATATCCAGGTTGCCCAGGATACCGGCTCGGCCCCCACGAGACACCTGTCCACCAGCAAAACTGTCGTTCAGTTTTACCTGAGAACCACTTACGGTGATATGTTCAACATCGTCAGTTGCGTCACTGTTTTGCTGCGGGGCCTGAGCATATACAGCCTGACTGGCCATCGCTAAACCGATCATTACCGCTAACGCATTTTTACGAGGACTCATTAATACTCCAACTCTGAATTGCACTTATAAAATAAAATGCAAATGATAGTTATTTTTATATAGGTAGACAACGCATTTGCCGTGTTCAGCACTGAAAATAAGACCATTGACGGCCAAAGCGCTGACCGTTGATTACTATACGAACAACCAGGTCCGAAGCCGGATAAAAAAAGAAAGTCACAGGGAAGTGTTATGCCTGACCGCAGACGCAGTCAGGCGAATGTGTTGGTAATCCTACGTTTAGTCAGCTTTGGGTTGCGTGGATTGGACGTAGGCACCCGTTTCCCACAGCGGTACGGTGGAAATACTGTGCTTATAGCTTCCGGAGGTTTCTTTGGTGCTATAAGACAGGTAAATCAGTGTTTGTGATTTGGCGTCGTATATACGGCGCAGTTTCATGTTTTTGAAAAACACGCTTTTGGATTTTTTGAAAATCACTTCACCGGAGTCTGACTTATCGATAGCTGCGATCATCGCTGCGTTGATTGGGCCGGTTTGACGGCACGCAATGGAACTGTCAGACGGATCCGATAAATCCAAATCCGCTTCAATACTGGAGATATGACAGGTTACACCAGTTACCACCGGATCCTGTAAAGCATCGATTTTAATGTCTTTGGTAGTAAAGACACCTAACGACACATCGCCCACTTCGCTGTCGCTACAGCCGCTCAACACCACCGCTGAAGTCATTACCAGTACTGACACTATTGATTTTAAACACCGTTGAACACGCATCTTTTCCATCCTTATGAGCTGTCGCCATACAGCAAAGCCGTTGAAGGTAACCCCTTTGGTTACCTTACTCACTGTCTTCTCCGCTACTCATCTAGCAGCTGTAGTTGAGTAGTGTCCATCAAAGCATGGCGCTTAATCAACTGTTTCGCGGCTTCAATGTCTGGTGCAAAGTACCGGTCCTTGTCATAAAAGGGCACTTCGTTGCGCAGCAATTGCATTAAAGACTGCAGACGCTCACTGGTTTGCAGCGGCTTTCTGAAATCCAGTCCCTGACATGCAGCCAGCCACTCAATAGCCAGAATGCCCGCAACGTTGTCGAAAATATCACGCAGTCTGCGCGCTGCGAACGTTGCCATCGACACATGGTCTTCCTGATTTGCAGACGTAGGTAACGAGTCAATCGACGCCGGATGCGCCAGTGTTTTGTTCTCGCTGGCCAGTGCCGCACAGGTAACCTGCGCAATCATAAAGCCAGAATTCACACCGCCATTTTCTACCAGAAACGGAGGGAGTCCGCTCAGGTGCGTGTCGATCATCAGTGACATTCTGCGCTCAGACAGCGCACCAATTTCCGACAGGGCAATCGCCAGCATATCGGCAGCCATCGCGACCGTTTCAGCATGGAAATTACCACCAGACAAAATATCACCGGTATCGGCAAACACCAGCGGGTTGTCACTTACGCCATTGGCTTCTGTAACCAGAATCTCGGTTGCGAAACGCATTTGTTGTAAACACGCCCCCATCACCTGAGGCTGACAGCGCAAGGAATACGGGTCCTGCACTTTTTCGCAGCCTTGGTGCGAGTTACCGATATCACTGGTTGCCAACAACTCGCGAAACGCCTCTGCCACATCGCTTTGCGTTTTATGGCCGCGCACTGCGTGAATCCGCGCATCAAACGGCACACGAGAACCCAGCGCGGCATCCACGGTTAACGCACCAATACCAATGGCGCTGTACAAAGCGTTTTCGGTGTAGAACAGCCCCTGTAATGCGAACGCCGTTGAAGCCTGGGTGCCGTTCAGCAGTGCTAAACCTTCTTTTGGCGCAAGGGCGATAGGCTCTAAACCAGCGATATTAAGAGCTTGTTTAGCCTCAATGCGTTCACCGCGATAAAATGCTTCACCTTCGCCAAGCAACACCACGCTCATATGCGCCAGCGGCGCTAAGTCACCGCTTGCCCCTACCGAACCTTTTTCAGGAATAGCCGGGTACACTTCGGCGTTATACAGCTTAATCAGCGCTTCGACCACACTCAGGCGAATACCGGAATAGCCGCGCGCCAGCGAGTTGATTTTCAGCAGCATCAACAAGCGCACTGTATCTTCACTCATGAAATCACCGGTTCCGGCCGCATGCGACAACACAATACTGCGCTGCAGAAGTTCCAGTTCATCTACATCGATACGGGTATTGGCAAGCAGGCCAAAACCAGTATTAATGCCATATACGGTGCGGTTTTCTTTTATGACGTCGAGCACAGTTTGCTCAGCAGCCTGAATAGCGGCTTTGGCACTGTCATCGAGCGACAGGCTGACATGCTGCCGATATACAGTGCGTAGCTGCGACAGCGTCAGCGTACCGGGAATAAGCGTTAACGTATCCATTACTTGTCTCCCTTGCCTGCGGCAACATCGAGCATGGGTAGATCCAGGTTGTGCGCTCGCGCACAGTCTTTGGCGATGTCATAGCCAGCGTCAGCATGACGCATAACTCCGGTAGCCGGGTCGTTGTGCAGTACCCGCGCAATTCGCGCATCGGCTTCTGCACTGCCGTCACATACAATCACCACACCAGAGTGCTGACTAAAGCCCATCCCCACGCCACCACCATGGTGTAAGCTCACCCAGGTTGCACCGCCTGCGGTATTCAGCAATGCGTTCAATAATGGCCAGTCAGACACGGCATCAGACCCATCCAGCATGGATTCAGTTTCGCGGTTAGGTGATGCCACGGAGCCTGAATCCAGGTGGTCGCGGCCAATCACTACAGGCGCACTTAGCTCGCCATTTCTGACCATTTCGTTAAAGGCTAGCCCCAGCTTTTGGCGCTCGCCCAACCCGACCCAACAGATTCGCGCTGGCAAGCCCTGGAACTGAATTCGCTCACGCGCCATATCCAGCCAGTTGTGTAAATGCGGGTTATCCGGAATAAGCTCTTTTACCTTGGCGTCGGTTTTATAAATGTCTTCCGGGTCGCCCGACAACGCTGCCCAGCGAAACGGACCAATCCCCTGACAGAACAGCGGGCGAATGTAAGCAGGCACAAAACCAGGAAAATCGAACGCGTTCGCTACGCCTTCTTCTAATGCCATCTGGCGAATATTGTTGCCGTAGTCTAATGTGGCCGCGCCTGCCGCCTGAAAGCCGAGCATGGCTTTAACCTGTTTCGCCATGGATTGTTTGGCGGCTTTCACCACGCCGGCTTCGTCGACTTTGCGTTTAGCTGCGCCCTGTTCCATGGTCCAGCCAACAGGCAAATAGCCATTAAGCGGATCATGGGCACTGGTTTGGTCAGTCACCACGTCAGGAATAATATTGCGCGCCAGCATCTCAGGGAATATCTCTGCGGCGTTGCCCAGCAGGCCTACAGAAATGGCTTTTCCGTCCTGTTTCGCTGCCTCTAACATACCCAGCGCTTCATCCAGACTGGTGGCTTTTTTATCCACGTAACCTGTTTTTAAACGGAAATCGATACGGCTTTCATCCACTTCAACCGCCAGCATGGAAAAGCCGGCCATGGTTGCAGCCAGAGGCTGTGCGCCGCCCATGCCGCCAAGGCCTCCGGTCAGGATCCAGCGGCCTTTGCTATCGCCGTTAAAGTGCGTTTTCGCCACGCTCACAAACGTCTCATAGGTCCCCTGAACAATACCCTGCGAGCCAATGTAAATCCACGAACCGGCGGTCATCTGGCCGTACATCATCAGGCCTTCTTTATCCAGCGCGTTAAAGTGCTCCCAATTTGCCCAATGAGGCACAAGATTTGAGTTAGCAATCAACACACGAGGCGCATTTTCGTGGGTAGGAAATACGCCCACGGGTTTGCCCGACTGCACCAATAAGGTCTCATCGTTATTCAACCTTTTTAGTACTTCTACAATCTTATCGAATGACGCCCAGTCACGCGCAGCCCGGCCGATACCGCCGTAAACCACCAGGCTTTGCGGGTGTTCGGCCACTTCCGGGTCCAGATTATTCATAAGCATGCGCAACGGCGCTTCGGTCTGCCAGCTTTTGGCGTTCAATGCAGTACCACGCGGTGCGCGGATCTCACGGGTAGGGTCGAAACGTGTCATCATTTCTCCAGGCAATCATTGTTTTATTTTTGAAAATCCAGGTGGCCGCCTAATCGATAACGACTGCCCGGATGATAGAGCACCGCATGGCTCACCACGCCCTGCTTCTTGCGTTCTTTCGACGCCGGGCTTTGTGGCTGCCCTGAGGCCTTGGCCTGCTGCGGAGAATGAATGGAAGAATAGGTACGACGGGTCACCTTCAGGCAAGGCTCTGTAGTTTGAATTTGTAATGCGTCTGCAATTTCCCCATTAGCAATCACGGCTTCAACGCTATGATCGGCCTGCGTCAGGGGCGCGACTAAATTAAGGTAATAGTTAGCTGTTTGCGCATGAAAGTCGCTTTGCAGGTAATCAGGAGCCCACTGCGGGTTTACCCAGCGGTCTTCATACTGCACCGGCAAGTCATTCTCACAGTGCACAATCAAACTGTGAAACACCTCATCACCCTCGTTTACCGCTAGGTGCGTGGCGATATTGTGATCAGCCCTGCGGGCTTCCAGCAACACAATACGATTGGCGTAGCGGTGGCCACGGTGCTCAATTTCATCGCGGATACTTTTAATTTCCAGCATCGAACTCATAGGCCGGTGATCAGACACAAACGTGCCGAGCCCTTGGCTGCGTAATAAAATCCCTTCGTCTACCATTTCACTTAATGCTCGTCTGGCAGTCATGCGGCTTACGCCGTGTTGCTGGGCAAGCTGATTTTCAGACGGCACCTGATCGCCCGGCTTCATATGCCCGGCCTCAATGGCATCCAGAATAAGTGATTTAATGGCAATGTATCTTGGCTGCATGGCTCTTTAGTAAGCTAACAATTTGTATCAAGCATACTTGTATATACAAGTATGTACAAGTATGCTTATCACATCCTTTATGCATCAGGAATGTGAGAGCCCGTGCAATACGACACCCTTATCTACAATGTACGCATTGCGTCTATGCAACATAATGCCCAGCCTTATGGTCAGCTGTCAGAGTCGGTTGTCGCACTGCATAAAGGGGTTATAGCGGGCGTTTTTAACTCAGACGCAATACATTCGCTGTCGGCCAGAACTATGATCGACGGGCAACAACAATGGTTATTGCCCGGGTTTATCGACTGCCATACACATCTGGTCTATGGCGGTAATCGTGCCAATGAATTTGAAATGCGCTTGCAGGGTGTGAGCTACAAAGACATTGCGTTACAGGGCGGCGGCATAAAAAGTACCGTTGAACAGACCCGCAAAGCCAATGAAGCCAGTCTCTTCAAAAGTGCAGCAAAACGCGCCCGGCGATTGGCCGAAGAAGGTGTTACTACCATTGAGGTAAAATCCGGATACGGACTGGATAACGACACAGAACTGAGAATGTTGCGCGTTGCTAAATCACTGGAAACTCAGCTGCCGGTCAGGATCGCCACCACTTTCTTAGGAGCCCACGCCCTGCCCCCTGAATTTGCCGACAACGCCGATGCCTACATTGATTTTGTTTGCGACACCGTATTACCCGATGTTGCCCACAATAATCTTGCTGATGCCGTGGATGTGTTTTGCGAGTCCATTGGATTTACCACCGCACAAACCGAAAAAGTGTTTAAAGCTGCTCAGCAATATGGCTTGCCGGTTAAAGCCCATGTTGAACAACTCACCGACAGCAAAGGCGCAGTACTGGCCGCAAAATACAATGCGCTGTCGGTAGACCATATTGAATATCTGGCCGAGAGCGATATACCGCATTTGGCTGCAAGCGGCAGCGTGGCAGTGCTATTACCCGGCGCGTTTTATTACCTGCATGAAACACAAAAGCCGCCAGTAGAGGCGCTTCGGCAGCACAACGTCCCTATGGCCGTCGCCACCGATTTAAACCCCGGCAGTTCGCCGATAGCGTCGCTGCTAACCGCCATGAACATGGCTTGCGTATTGTTTGCACTGACGCCCGAAGAGGCGTTACGCGGTGGAACATTGTATGCCGCAAAAGCGCTCGGACTCAGTGACAGAGGCGAAATCAAGCCCGGTAAACTGGCCGATTTAACGCTGTGGGACATCGAGTCCCCTGCCGAATTGGTTTATACCCTCAACGGTCATCGCCCCACTAGAGTATTTTTAGGCGGTCAGCATGTTTAACTGGCAGGGACGAACAGACACAGAGGACGGCAATAAAGGCCTTCGATGGCATCAGGTCGTCAACCAGCAAGGGCATTCAGATCTCCCGGCAATCAATCTGGTTGGGTTAGCCAGTGACTTGGGTGTGCGGGCAAACAAAGGCCGGCCCGGCGCAAATGAAGGCCCGGTTAGCATTCGTGAAGCGCTGGCAAATTTACCATGGCACTGGGGTGCCCGGCTTATTGACAGCGGCGATACCCTCGCCGACTCAGATTTAAGCGATGCCCAGTCCCATTATGCAAACGCCGTGAGCCAGGCGCTGTTGCAGTCGCAGTTTGTACTGGGCTTAGGCGGCGGCCACGAAATTGCGTGGGGAAGCTATCAGGGGTTATATAACACCTTGCAAACCTCTTCACACCAATCGAAAAAGATCGGCATCGTTAATTTTGATGCGCATTTTGACTTGCGTCGCCCGGCACCATACACCAGCTCAGGCACGCCATTCAGACAAATTCACGCTCACTGTGAACAGCACGGCGAGGATTTTCAGTATGCCTGTATCGGCGTGTCACGGGCGGCTAACACACAGGCGTTATTTGATTTTGCAGACACAACTGGCACTCGCTACTTACTGGATACCCAGTGTACCCTTGACGCGGCAAAAGCGATGCTCACGCCCATGTTACAAAGCGTTGATCAACTTTATGTAACTATTTGCCTGGATGCGTTTCCGGCATCGGCAGCGCCTGGCGTCAGTGCGCCCAGTGCGTTGGGTATCGATGTACTTTTTGTTATCCAGGTTTTGCATTTTCTGGCTCAGCAACAGGCCGCCTGCAATTACCGATGGGCACTGTGCGATATTGCTGAAATGAACCCGGCTTTTGACATCGACAAGCGCACTGCCAAACTGGCTGCGCGCCTGGGTTTTGAGGTGGCGGATGCGGTGCTGCCAACCCGCTAACCTTGTTTACGTTTTCGACGAAGACTTGTAAAAACACCCACTGCGGTGACCCACTTACTTAACGACGCAACGCCAAAAACCGACTCCTCTGTTACCGGCTTGCCAACAGACATAGTGTCTGTATGCACGACTTTGCCATTTTCCAGCATCGCTAATACCAGATTACCCTTGGCTTCATTACGCGCTTCAACACTGACTGCCTTGGCAAAACTGACTGTGTCACCTCGCTCCGCGAGAGGCGTCAGCCCCCATCCTTCGGTTGTGGCCACAAAATTGATTGCTACCCAGGCAACTAACATTGTCAGTGTACCCAGGGTCCATAAAATAAACCGCTTCATGCTCGTTTCTGTCTTTTTTTGATATGTTTCGCACCGGGGGCTTTGTCCCGTTTAATGCGTTAATCTTATGCTGGCGATAAAATAGTGCTGAACAGAAATACCGAAAACACATGCTTTTCGTCCGTTTTGCGCTGGTAACAAAATATAAGAAACAAAAATGGTGAAATTGCGTTTTCAGATGTTTAGAGTTACTGAATAAAATCAATAATTTCGTCAATAACCGCAGGGCTATTCAGAATTCGGCGATGCCCCAGCCCCTCGGTTTTATATAGCCGGGCATAGGGATAGGTTGTTACAAATTGCTCGGCATCGCCAAAAGGGACTTCCTTATCCTGTGTATCGTGGACCACCAGTGCCTGCTTAGCGATTCTCGACAAATTGCCCGAAGCATCCAATACCCGATGCGATGTGCCAACGCGGTTATCAGCAACATCATAGAGCGCATCAAGGCCGCGTTGATTGAGCCCCAACATGGAAGCAAAACGGTTGAGCACACCGGTTAAATTTGCCGGTGCACCAACCAGCACCAGCTTATTAAATCGCGAATCACGGATGTTATGTAAAGCCAGTGCAGCACCGCCCAATGAGTGACCGATTGCTGCATGTACCTCCACAGCCTGACTGCTCAGGACGTGTTCTACTGCCCTGATAAACTCACCCGGATGCGACAGACATTCGCCCTGATAATGGTGTCCTTTAGGCACAGGGGCAACGACCCTGTAGCCGTGCTGCAATAAACGGTTTAGCAAATCCGAAAATTGAGATACCGCGCCGGACCAACCATGCAACAGCATTATCGTCGGTCCAGTCCCTCGCCACACCTTGACGCATGTCTCTTCACTCACGTGCAGCACTTCGTCAGGGACTGGTATCTCCGCGTTATTGACCGGCAGCTGCGGGGTGAACAGGAGTTTTCCAGCCTGCCTGGCCACCATTTTGGGCCAGACCCGGCTTAGCAGAAAGAAATAGATTTTAATAACAGCACGCATAGTAGGCACTTCACAATGATTCAAACAATGGCGCACATTCATACGCCGCCATACTCGTTATCGCAAGTCCGTGCCCCGATTACCGGACGTTCTGCACAAAAATACGGACGCGTAGTTCAGGCGAGCATGAGGTTTAACAGGTCAATGTGCTCCAGTCCTGACACATCCGGTTAAACGCAGCTTGTAATCGCGGGGTCATAAAATCAATGAAACTGCGCTGTTTTAGAGGCAGCACGTCCTGACGAATATAAAGCAGGTTCACTGGAAAGGGTTCTGGCGCAAACTCCTGTAACACACGGTTAAGTTCGCCGCTTTTTAACCAAGGCAGCGCCTGATAAGACAGCACCCTGGCAATCCCTAAGCCCTGCCGGGCCGAATGTACAGCAATGTCGGTTGAGTTTGCTCTGATACGGGAGTTTACCGGCACACTCAGTTCTTCATTGTTAGCACTGAAACGCCAATGCGTGGCAGAATCCAGTCCTTCAAACGTAATGCAGTCGTGTTCGCTGAGGGATGCCAAATCTGTTGGCGTGCCACGCTGTGCAATATACTCCGGACTGGCGCAGAGAATTTTTTGGACCTGTCCCAGACGCTTTGCCACCAGCTCACTGTCGGGCAAACGCCCGACCCGAATAGCTACATCGACAACATCTTCATACATATGCATGTTTTGGTCGGTCAATATCAGTTTTACGCTCACATCACTGTAGAGCTTGAGGTATTCAGCCAACAGAGGAAAGACGTGCATGCGACCCATAATGATCGGTGCGGTAACGGTTAAACAGCCTTTGGGTTCGCGGTATTCCCCTTTTGCATCCCGCTCAATCTCCGACACCATCGACAACACTTCGCGACTGGACGCCAGGTATTTTTCACCGGCGTCGGTCAGTACCAGATTTCGCGTAGAGCGCAGTACCAGCTGCACACCAAGATACTCTTCCAGTTCTTTTACCTGGCGGCTGACTGTGGTTTGCGGTTTATTCAGTTTTCTGGCCGCCGCCGAGAAACTTCCGCACTCCATTACGGTACTGAAAATCTGCATTGCACTGAGTCGATCCATCTATCTCTCCAAAAAATGGGTAGGTGTTAAACAAAATCACCCACTACTCACATCCATTAAGGCGCTTTACATTAACAATCAAGACGACAATTTAACCAATCGAGGAATACATAATGTCTCGTTTAACTATCCCGGAGTCAATTGCCGATGCACCTCACGCTTCGCAATCGTTGCTTGAGGCCGTCCAGGGTAAGTTAGGTATGGTGCCTAATTTATTTCGTCTGGTTGGTAACAATCCGGCGGCACTGCAAGGTTATCTGTCGCTCACTGAATCGTTAACTGAAGGCATACTCCCTTTGAAGTTACAGGAAGCCATTGCACTGGCTATCGCAGAAGCAAACCGGTGTACATATTGCTTGTCTGCACACAGTTTTATAGCCGCGAACTTAGCGAACGTGCCCGAAGACGAAATCAGGTCGAACCGTAAAGGCTTGTCTGATGACGCCAAAACACAGGTTGCTTTGCAATTTGCCGTGGCGGTCGCCGAACTGAATGGCCGGGTCAACGACCAGTTGCTCAACGCCGTAAAGCAAGCTGGCTTCAGCGACGCCGAGATTATTGAAATTATTTTGCACGTTGCCCTGAACACCTGGACCAACAGCGTGAATAACGTAGCCGATACCGAAGTGGACTTTCCACTGGTGATCCCTTTTTAAGTTTACTAATACAAGGAGTTATACCATGCACGCCATCGACGAATACCGCCCACCCGTGCCGCCATTTACACGTGAAACGGCCATCAAAAAAGTACGCCTGGCTGAAGACGGCTGGAACTCGAAAGATCCGGAACGCGTAGCACAGGCCTATAGTCTGGGCACCAAGTGGCGTAACCGCGCCGAGTTTGTTGAAGGGCGGGACCAAGCCCGCGACTTTCTGGCTCGCAAATGGGCAAAAGAGCTGGAATACCGATTAATCAAAGAGCTCTGGGCGTTTACCGATAACCGCATTGCCGTGCGCTACGCCTACGAATGGCGCGACGACTCAGGCAACTGGTTTCGCTCATACGGCAACGAAAACTGGGAATTCAATGAGCAAGGCTTAATGACCAATCGCCATGCCTCGTTGAACGATCTCCCGATCACCGAAGAAGAGCGGTTGTTCCGCTGGCCAGAGGGACGCCGTCCTGATGACCACCCGGGTCTCTCTGATCTGGGGTTATAAACCTGACTGCTGACGCACTTCCGCGTTAGCGTTAAAACACAATTTTTGCACAGTCACTTCGTTGATACGCAGTAGTGACGCCACGGGTCTGTCGCTTTGGCAGCAGGCCAGGGCTTCGTATTGCTCGAATTTAGCGGTCTTATGCCGGGCAACAGAAGGTTCAACATCGACTGTTATCGTTAAAAAGAGACAATTGACATGGAAAATTTAAGTGCATTACTCAACCAACATACCTTCACCAGCGACGTTAATCACTGCGGGTTGTTAACCGCTGCTAAACACTTCACTGCGCGCGGTCAACTGCATTTGCTGGAGTCCGGCAAAGTCCGCATTCTACGCAAAGGGCAACGGGAATTACTCATGGACAGACCGTCAATGGTGTTTTTTCCCATTGGCGTAACACACCGCGTTGAGCCGGTGGACGCTGACACTGCACCAAAACTGATCAGCGCCAGTGTTACGTTTGCCGCAAACCCATCGTCGCTGCTGGTAAATGCATTACCCGATGTCATGTATTTACAGCTGACACCCGACTGCGCGGTATCCGGCACGGCCCGCTGGTTGATCAACGAAATACAAACCCAACGGTTTGGTAAACAAACCATGCTGAACCGCCTGGGCGAAATGTTCATTTTACAAATCCTGCGCCACGCCACCGAACACGGCAATTTGCAGGAAGGCACCGTGAGCGCCATCAATCACCCGCAGATGTCAAAAGTGATCAACCGCATCCATCAGGACCCGGCTTATCACTGGACCTTAGACAATCTTGCAAGTATTGCTGCCATGTCCCGGTCTAAATTCGCTGAGCAGTTCAAACAACTGGTTGGCCAAACGCCCAATGAGTACATCACAGGCCTGCGGCTCACGCTTGCACAGAAGTTACTGAAGAACAACAAGCCGGTGAACTATGTAGCCGGCGAAGTAGGTTACGAGCACGGTTCGGCGCTGGCGCGTATTTTTAAGAAAAAACTCGGTTTATCGCCGCGGCAGTGGTTGCAGCAAACGAAGCGCAACAGCGTGCAACAAGCCATTATTTAGAAGGAAATCTCGTGAATAATATTGCGGACATTCTACGTAAAACGGCCGTTAAGGCAGATGTATTTTTTAGCGGCCGACTTTGCGGTATTCAGTCGTTTGAAGGCAACGACAAAGGGCATTTGCACCTGTTGCGTTCAGGCAGGCTTACCCTGCTCTTGCGCGAAAAACAAAAGATCGTTATCGACGAGCCCAGCGTGATTTTTATTCCCGGGCCGGTCGAACACCGCATTCTGGCCAACCAGTCTGAAGACGCGCAACTGGTTTGCGCTACCGTGAGCCTGGAATCACACAATCGTTCGCTGCTGCTCGATGCCCTGCCAGAACTGTTGTGTTTGCCTCTTAGCATTGAAAAACACATCGGCCAGACGGCCAGTTGGCTGTTTGAAGAAGCGTTCAGCGAGTCGGTTACCCGCTCGGTGATGATCGACAAACTCAGTGAAATGTTTTTACTGCAAGTGATGCGGTATGTGCTGGACAACAACCTGAGTCAGGGTGGCATGCTGGCGGCCTTGTCTCACCCGGCGATTGCCAAGGCTATGAGCGCGATGCACCGCAATCCAGCCCACAACTGGTCGGTTGAATCGCTGGCTGGCGAGGCTGCTATGTCACGTTCTAAATTTGCCGCGACGTTCCGCGAAGTGGTAGGCACCACACCCAACGAATACCTCACGGAAATTCGCATTAATCAGGCGCAGGAACTGCTGCTTAGCCAGAAGCCCGTTAATTTAGTAGCCAACGAAGTGGGTTATGAGCATGGCTCGGCGCTGGCTCGTATCTTCCGTAAAAAGCTGGGCCTGTCGCCCAAAGCCTGGCTCAAGTTGCGCGGCAACGCCTGATGTAATTTGGTTTGAAACGCAGGACGCACGGTTTCAACGACCCGCCCGAATCCCTTTACATTAGCAGAGTGACACAGCCATTGCCGGGTCATAAGCCAAATTGACAACTTCTACACAAGGAATGCTTTTATGAAATCCATTGTATTGCAGACAGGCCGCGTTCTGGGCGGCATGTCTGGTGCATTTAACACCGTGCAACCCCTGCTTACCCTGGCGGGACGTATCTATGTTTCCTGGGTATTTTTTGCCTCGGGATTAACCAAAATTGCGGATTGGGAAACCACCTTATTCCTGTTCGAATACGAGTATCACGTGCCGTTTTTACCCGTAGTACTGGCCGCTTATTTAGCCACCCTGGCTGAGCTGATTGTACCGGTACTGCTGACCTCAGGTTTAGCCAGCCGCTTAAGCGCTATTGTGCTGAGCATTGTAAATGTTGTTGCAGTCATCAGCCTGGAAGAGATTGCGCCCGCCGCCTTGTATGGCCATGTAATCTGGGGACTTATTCTTGCCCACGTTGTGTTTTGGGGTGCCGGGCAACTGTCGGCCGACCACGTTATTAAATGGTTGTATAACAAACGGTTGCCACAGGCAGCCACGGCGTAGGGGAACGGCAATGAGCAATCTGGCAGTCAGTGCCGAGCGCCCGCTACCCAATGCACCGCGTGTTCAGTTGAGCAGCGGTGCATCATGCGTGCCCCAGCATTACTTACAATACGTACAAACTCAGCGAAGCATTGAGCAAGTTGCGCTCGACTGTGCGTTTAACGACAACACCATAATCTTTGCCGGTCAGGACAGCCATGGTTTATACATCCAGATTGGTTTAGTCGGGTTCGATACGTACCTGCCGGTTGCATCCCAGTCCAAACGTAAAATTGTCTATGGCCGAAAATGGCGCATTGACTACAACGTACCGACTTCCGAGCTGGTACAAACCATCTTCTTAGCTATAAAAAAAGCCCGGGAACACGAAGTGCGTGAACTGCTTAAGATTCGCTTCGACAAACACGCCAGCGCGCCCTTCAGTACCCATCAGGATGCCCGGTTGATTGCTGAACAGGCAGACCGGTTATTCGATGTACAAAACCCGCAATCACTGATGCAATTCCGCCGTCAGGCGACCGCGCTGATGAAACGTTCCCGGTACGATACCTCGCCCATCCAGATCCTGAACATCGAACAGCGTTTTAATCAGCAAGTTCTGGTCGATAT
>NZ_CFIDRX010000100.1:0-15757 GCF_984433645.1 Marisediminitalea sp. | reverse complement strand
GCATCGCCCAGACCATTGAGTGACGCTAACAGGAAGTCAAGGTCAATGTCCGGGTTGCCGGTAAAGCCTAGCTGAACATTATTCGCCTGACCGCCCTCGCCCGCAAAGTCGTTTGTTGCAAAGTAGCTGCCAGCAACAGGTAACCAGCTGCGTTCCCATTCATATTGATAGTAACCTGAAATACTCAGGTTATCGGTAATACCCAATGAGGCGTAAACCATACCAACCGGAATAAAGACTTCTTTTAACTCAGCGCCTGGCGTACGGGCGCGAGTCACGTCTACTGGGTTTGTGGTGTTGATACCATGTTGGATGAATGTACTTTCACCCCAGCTGATAACCTGCTGACCAACGCGAACGGTTAGTGGCTTATCACCCACCCACCAATCGCCATAGAAGAAGGCGTCGAGTAAACGAACATCTGCACAAAGAAGCTCTTTGGCTCTGGGGTCGTCACACAATTCTGTTTGCTGACCGGTGATAGGATTGTCCCAAGGACGGTCGCCGTCCATCTGTTCGAAATCATAAAACCAGAAACCGCGAGCAAAGAAACCAATGTCGCCGTAACGAATATCTAATTCATGGTTACCAGACACTTGCGTTGAAAAGGCCTCGCCGGGATCGTGAGCCAGGTTGCCCAAATCACCGTTGCTTGAATAACTTCCGTTTGCCAATGCCCATACGTCGCCGCTTGGGTAGATGACATTGGTCGCTGCGTTGTAACCAGACCAATTGAACTGAGGATGGTTGCTGTTACCAATAAGGCTGTAGTCACGATCTTCCACGCGAATACTGGTAGCCAGTGTAAAGTTTGAGTCGAGTGATATCGACACATCACCTACATCCCAAGAGGCAGCACCTGCCGGCAGCGCTGCGGCGCCAAATAGGGCAAGTAGTCCAGCTGCGATAGGCGATTTTTTGAATGCGCTAGGCCTGGTTATCATAATTTTTATACTCCTGATTCAGCAGTAAGCTGCTGATAAAACGACACACATCGGTTTATTTAACAAAATGATTACATCATTTCACACGGATAGCAAGAACTAATCGTACCAGTTGGGAAAATGCCGTAAACATCATCAAATTGAGTTAGTGAACGTCCTGAATTTAAACCGAATTATTATAAATAACTGATTGATAGTTATAGTACAGAGTTAGCGAATTCGCTCGAAAGATTTGATTTTATTTTCTTTCGTTATAATTAGCCTGAATCTGCCACATAAACCACGACTATCAATGAACTGCCGTACTCTTCCTGCGGGCACCTGAACCCTTGCGCCATTTTCTGCGGTTAACACAGCATGGGGAACCAGGCCACTATAAAGGGCCTGGCAAGATGAATAGGGTTCGTTCAGAGTAAAAAAGTAGATGGTGTCTTTATTAGTCATTGTGACCAAAGCTCAATGCCTTGCTGACTTTTTCATACAAATCTTTGCTCAGATTCTTGTTATCTAACAATCTGGATAACTGGCGCTTCATGAGCGCTTGTCGTTCTCCATTATAGTGCTGCCATTGCGTTAATGGCGTTACTAATCGGGACGCAACCTGAGGATTGGTGGTATCAAGTTCTATCAGATAATCAGTCAAAAACTGATAGCCAGAACCATCATCGGCGTGAAAACCGGTGGTATTGTAGAAAGCAAAGCTCCCTACTACGGCGCGCACCCGGTTGGGGTTCTGCTGACTGAATTGAGGATGCTGACGCAGCAGCGTAAGCTGTGCCAGTATATCGTCTCGCGGGCAAGTCGCATGCAAACCAAACCACTTGTCGAGTACCAGTGGATCGTTATGCCAACGCTGCTCGAACTGTTGCATTAATTCACTAAACAGCTTTAGATCCTGAATTTGCGCAGCTTTTAGGGCACCCAAAGAGTCTGACATATTGTCTGATTGAGTAAATTGTTCGCGAATTAACGAGGCACTGTCTTGTTGACGAGCCAGTAGAGTCAACACCGTATTTTTACAGCGACGTGCACTTACCTGCTCTACAGAATATGCATAATCGCCTGTCTGGTTTTGCTCATATACAGTGTTCAAAATACCCGCTAGCTTGTCAGATAAATCACCAACAAACGCCTCTCTGGCGTTGTAGAGAGCATGCACATCAATGTCAGTTCGTGTTTGAATTAATGATTCAAAACTCGGCACAACCAGACATTCAGCTAATAACTCCGGGTTTTGTTGCTCAGCGTCCACCGCTGACACCAGCCCTTGCCAGATTGTGGCACCGACATTTTCCGGTTGATTCGTGTAGTACTGCTCTATTGCCCAATTGTACAGCTGCTGAATTGCGTCCCAACGAGAAAACGCATCGTCGGCAAAACGGAATGCGTGCAGGTACTCTTCAGGAGTAAGATCAGATTGCAGTTTTGCAGGTGCAGAAAAATTACCCAAAGCAACAGGCGTAATCTGACGACCCTTGCCAGTGAACGTTAACGTAACAGCCGGTTTGTCAAGAATACACAGATTATCGCGATACATAGGTGTGTCCGGCAAAACGTGCTCGCCACGCTCATTGATAAATTCAATTTGTAACGGAATATACAATGCTTGCTTTGTCGCCTGATCCGCTGTTGGCGGGGTATGTTGCTTAAGGGTTACGGTGACCTCGCCGCCGGGCTTAACATCGCGTTTAACCGACACAGTTGGTGTGCCTGACTGGCTGTACCATAGAGAAAAATGTGTTAAATCGATATCCGTCGCCGACTGCATGGCAGACACAAAGTCATCACAGGTAACGGCCTGGCCGTCGTGGCGACGGAAATATTCATCCATCCCAGCTCTGAAGCCCTCTGCACCCAACAAGGTATGCATCATGCGGATCACTTCAGCCCCTTTGTCATACACCGTCACAGTGTAGAAGTTATTCATCTCAATAACTTCATCAGGACGAATTGGGTGACTCATGGCACTGGCATCTTCAGCGAACTGGTGTTCACGCATTACCCGAACCTGTTTTATGCGGTTACTCAATGGCGAACTCATATCAGAGCTAAACTGTTGATCGCGAAAAACGGTTAACCCTTCTTTCAGGCTCAACTGGAACCAATCACGGCAGGTAACACGGTTACCTGTCCAGTTGTGGAAATACTCATGCGCAATCACCGATTCTACATTGAAGAAGTCTTCATCCGTGGCGCTTTCCTGATCGGCCAGTACGAATTTACTGTTAAATACATTCAGGCCTTTGTTTTCCATCGCGCCCATGTTGAAAAAGTCAACGGCCACAATCATGTAAATATCCAGATCGTACTCCAACCCGAATACTTCTTCGTCCCATTTCATCGAACGCTTAAGCGCTTCAAGGGCAAACACACCACGGTCTCGCTTGCCTTTATCCACATATAATTCAAGCGCAACAGATTTACCGCTCGCTGTAATAAACGTATCTGAAAGCTGGTCAAAGCTACCGGCAACCAATGCAAACAGGTACGCGGGTTTTGGATATGGATCTTCCCAGGTAACCCAATGCGTACCATCGCTGTTTTCACCGCGGGCAATAGGATTACCATTGGCCAACATGGTCGGTAATGTGGCTTTATCGCCTGTTATCGTACAAGTAAATCTAGCCAGTACATCGGGGCGGTCGAGGTAATAGGTAATACGCCGAAACCCTTCAGCTTCACACTGGGTGCAATAAACTCCATTCGATAAATACAGCCCTTCCAATGCTTTGTTAGCTTCAGGGTTAATAACCGTCTCAATGGTAAGGTTAAAATCATCGGGCACATTTGCCAGCGTTAAACCTGTGTCGGTTTTTGCGTAGTCACTGAACGGCTTGCCGTCGAGGAGTATGGACACTAATGTTAAATGCTCGCCGTCCAGTACCAACGACTCGGTGTGTTCACCCTGTCGTGATACTCGGAGGCTGCTAACTACCCGTGTTGCCGTTGGATGCAATGTTACATTCAAATCAATATCGCTGATTGTGAATGCCGGCGCGCGATAGTCGGCTCGGCGTTTAGCCAGTAATGTCATACACTCTCCTTTACTAAATTATTTTGCAGAAGAAACGGAAGATTCAACCACGGACTCGGGTGGTGTGATACGCAAAATCTTGATACCAAAATACGCGTAAATCATAGCCAGAATTGGGTTAATTACGTTGAAGAACGCGTAAAAGATGTATTCAAACGGATGTACCATTAATACGCCATGCATGTAGGCACCACAGGTGTTCCACGGAATGAGTGGCGATGTTAAAGTGCCACCGTCTTCCAGGCTGCGGGATAAATTCAACTGATTTAAGCCACGCTTCTCGAACTCCTGCTTGTACATGCGACCAGGCATAACGATTGCCATGTACTGATCAGCTGTAATCAGGTTAGTGCCGATACAGGTAAAAATAGTGCGGGTTACCATTGCACCTGCGGTTTTGGCACCATGTAAAATAGCACTGACCGCACGATTGAGCAGACCAACCCGCTCCAGTACTGCACCAAATGACATGGCACAAATAATTAACCAGATAGTGTTGAGCATTGAAGACATACCACCACGGCTAAGCAGGCTGTCCAGCGTAACATCACCTGTGTCAAAGCTGACACCATCGAACAAAGCAGTCCATACCACTTTAACGGTGCCCACTACATCTGAGTCTGCTCCGTCTTTCATGCCAAGTACAACGTCGGTTTGGAAGATAATGGCCCAGGCTCCGCCTAATAATGCTCCAATAGCCACCGCTGGAAAAGCGGGCATCTTTCGCACAGCAAGCGTTAGCAACACAACAAGGGGCACAAGCATGAACAGATTCAGATTAAAGGTGTTTTCCAACAGCAACTGCATTTCCTGAATCTTCGCCGCTGACTGTTCTGTAGACGCGCTAAAACCCAGAATAACAAACAGAATAAGCGCAATGATAAAACTGGGGATCGTTGTCCATAGCATGTAGCGGATGTGTTCAAACAGATCTACGCCGGCAACTGCAGGTGCCAAATTGGTTGTTTCTGAAAGCGGTGAAATCTTGTCACCAAAATAGGCACCAGAAACCACTGCACCTGCAGTGATTGCTGCTGACATGTCCATACCCGCGGCTACACCCATTAGCGCTACACCAACGGTTGCAGCGGTTGTCCAGGAACTGCCGATACTCATAGCCACTACCGCACAAATTAAACAGCTGGCCGCGTAAAACATAGACGGATTAAGCAGCTCAAGGCCGTAATAAATGAGTGTAGGCACAGTGCCGGCAAGCATCCAGGTACCAATTAATGAACCCACTGCCAGTAATATCAGGCAAGCGCCCAGGGAGACTGAAATACCCTGAATTATGCCCGCTTCAATGTCTTTCCAGCGGTGGCCGTTTTTCATGCCTATGATTGCGGCTAAACCGGTACCAATTAACAAGGCTATCTGGTTTGGCCCGAACGATGAATTGTCGGAGAACAAATACACCGCGGTTCCCATCATTAGTACGAGTGAGACAATCGGGATTAACGCGTCCAGTAAGCTGGGTTGTTTAATTTCTTGTTGAGACGTCATGACTATTCCTTACATCACCGACCGATAAAACATCACAAGAATGACAACCGGACACACAAACTTTACATACCAAGGCCAAATTTTCCAAAACAGGCGCTGTTCCATATCGGGGGCACTGGCCTTCAGTTCGGCCAGAATTTCATTTCGCTTCCACACCCAGCCGGCAAAAATACACAGTGCGAAGCCTAACAACGGCTGACTGTACTTCGTCGTTAGCGCAATAACTAAGCCGAAAAGTGTAGAGAAATTCAGAATAATAATCGCGCTGAGCAGAAAAATGGTGGTGGTTACAATCCACACCGCGCGTTTGCGTGGCATATTCCGGCTTTCAGATAAATAAGCTACCGGCACTTCCAGCATTGAAATAGAGCTGGTTAAAGCGGCAATCACCATAAGTGCAAAGAACACCACGGACACCAATAAGCCTATCGGCCCTATAGTTTTAAATAATGCAGGTAACACGGTGAAAATTAACTGGTCGCCAGCGATTAAGTCCCCCGACTCCGAGAAAATTTGTACGCCGTTGTTGAGCGCCACATACATCGCAGGGATAATTAACATACCGGCGATGATAGCAACACCGATATCCACTAATGCAACCCAGGCTCCAATACTTGGCAGGTCCTCCTTTTTACTCATGTACGAGCCGTAGACCAGCATAGTACCTACACCCAGAGACATGGAAAAGAACGCCTGCCCCATAGCATCAATGAGCAGATCGGGATTCAATACCCGGGTAAAGTCGGGAACCAGATAAGCCGCCCAGCCTTCACTTGCGCCAGGTTGGAAACTGACATAAACAATCAGTAAGCCCATTAGTATGAACAGGGTTGGCATTAAACGCACAGACCACCGCTCGATACCGGCTTTTACACCACCGAGTACGATGTACGATGTTAAACTTAGGAATAGCGCACAAAAAATCAGATTGCTGCTAATAGAATAGCTAACAAACCAATCACTGACAGCCTGTGAAACAACCGGGCGTGTGACCGATTCACCAAAATAAGCAATCATCCAGCCGCCGACAATGGCGTAGAAAGCCAGTATCAGCGATACGGTTATACAACCCCACAAACCCGTCAGGCGGCCCAATGGATTTGACGTGATCTGTCCAAGCGAGTCGACCATGTTGGCTCTGTGAGCCCGACCAATGATCAGTTCTGCCATAAGCACCGGATATGCCAGCGCAAACGCTAACATTAAATAGACCAGTACAAAAGCCGCTCCACCATTACTGGCTACCTGGGTAGGAAACCCCCAGATGTTACCCAGTCCAACTGCTGACCCCGCTGCCGCCAGGATAAACCCGATACGGGAAGAAAACTCACCGCGAATCGCCATATTGTTCCCTTTATTATTGTTTTAATAATGATTTTATTTTGTTGTTGTATTTTTCAACACTGCTTTTTGAATGAAAAAGGGCTGGCAAACGCCAGCCCTTTCGGTATTTCTGATATTACCCTTGTTTAAATGCGTACTTACCTGTCTCAACCATGTCCAGTGTAATGTTTGCCGCTTCTGACAAATAGGGGTCGATGTCGTCCAAAGCCTCTGGCAGGTCATCAAGGTTTTCCACCTTGGGTAAACCCAGCCGCAACAGACGCTCGTTTGCACGCGTCAGCGCTTCAGCTTCGTTTTTTTCCTTCTCAGCCAAACGTTCTGATTCAACCAGGGAAATAAACGCTTTGTCTTTGTTTTTACGATATTCTTCAATGTCTTGCTGAATATACGTAAACTCAGGATCCTGTAAAATGCGCGCATTATGTTTTGCCGCCAGAACGTCAATTGCAGACTGGGAATCACCAAACGTGGTGTAATTAGCTCGTTTAATGCTATCCCAAGGCAATGCGTTTTCTTCCTGACTTTCGCCCCACTCTGCCGGATCTATTGGAGAAGGGAACAAAATATCAGGCACAACACCTTTGTGCTGCGTACTGCCGCCATTGATACGATAGAACTTAGCGATGGTGTATTGCACACTGCCCAGCGGGTTTTCGTATAAATCGTAGATACGACCCAACCCTTTGTGTTGTTGAACCGTGCCTTTACCGAAAGTTTGTTCACCGATGATTAATGCACGATTGTAATCCTGCATCGCGGCGGCAAAGATCTCTGACGCCGAAGCGCTGTAGCGATCAACCAGCACCGTTAAAGGTCCGGAATAAGCAACACGTCCATCGGTGTCTTTATTCACACTCATGCGCCCGCCTTCATAACGGATCTGAACTACCGGCCCTGCCTCAATAAACAAACCTGAAACCAGTGTCGCTTCAGACAGCGAACCACCGCCATTACCGCGCAAGTCAACAATAATGCCTTTTACATCTTGCGCTTTTAACGCGTTGATTTCTTTAAGTACATCAACGTGTAGGTTGTTATAGAAACTGGGTATATCGATAACGCCAATTTTTTCGCCTTGGTGTGGACCTGACTCAGGCACAAACACTTCTGACTTGGCGGCGCGGTCTTCCAGTTTAATTTTGTCGCGAACAATATTGATCACTGAGATAGCGGTGCTGTCGCCGGTTCCTTTTTGAACCTGTAAACGCACTTCACTGCCCTTCGGCCCTTTGATCAGTTCAACCACGTCGTCTAAACGCCAGCCGATAACATCAACAAAATCTTCGTCCCCCTGAGCGACACCCACGATCTTGTCTTCGGGTTTTAACGCCTTGGTTTTGTCGGCAGGCCCGCCGGCAACAATGCTCTTGATAACAGTAAAGTCGTCTTCACTTTGTAATACCGCACCAATACCTTCCAGTGACAGATTCATGTCCATCTGGAAACGGTCTGCATTACGAGGTGATAAATAACTGGTGTGCGCTTCAATACTACGTGCAAACGAATTCATTACGGTTTGAAACACATCTTCGCTTTGCGTTTGTTTCAGACGCTTAATGGCACGCTCATATCGCTTGGTCAGCAACTCTTTAATTTTTTCTGGCTCTTTACCCGCGAGCTTCAGGTTAAGCGCGTCGTATTTAACACGCTGACGCCATAACTCATCGAGTTCTGCCATATTAGTGGCCCATGGCGCTTCTTCACGGTCGTAATAAAACTTGTCGCCCGCTTTTTCAAAATCAAACGGCGTATCGAGATGCTTGAGCGCAAACTTATAGCGCTCTACGCGTCGTTCCAGATTGATGTTGTACATGTCGTACGCGATTTGCAAATTACCGCGGGTTAATGCATCGTCAAATTCGTCGCGGTATTTAGCAAAGCCGTCAATGTCTGATTGCAAAAACACATTGCGGTTGCCGTCCAAAGCCCGCAAAAATCGATCGTAGACTTTCTCCGAGAGTGCATCATCAAGTTTAATAAGCTTGTAATGCTCACGGGTGAACAACGTACTTATTCGCTTAGCGGCAGACGAGTGCTGTGGCTCCTGTTGGAGAACCGGCAAATCTTCTACGCTATTACCTGATGTAACGGCACCAGCGCCAACACTTAGCGCTAAAATAGCACCGGCGACTGAAACTCGGAGTAAATCTTTCATATTACGACCTCTTGGAACGTGCTAGACGTAAAGCCTCTGGGTTGACTTTAACCACCATCCCCGTATCCAGTTGAACATGAACACCGTCTTTCGCTACTTCGGTAATTACAGCATGCATAGGCGCTTTACCCAGCTTCACTGTAACTGCTGTACCGGTAGTAAGATCTGCGTCTGTTAATTTCGCTGGGGGTACTTTAGTTGGTCTGTTTGTTTTGGATTTAGTTCCATTATAGCGGCCTGGCGCTGATTTCGCCTGGCGTTCACCGCCATTTTTAGCAGCTGGTCTGCCGTCTGGCTTTTTGCGAGGTGGCTTACCCGCCGCTTTGCGTTTTTCGGCCGCTTTGGCTTTGCTTTCTTCCAACTGTTGTTTAGCGTGGTCTTCATGCTCCTGCTCAATCGCAGCATCCTGATTACCATCTAAGTCAACGCGGTGGTTACCTTTTTTAATACTGTAAAGGTAACGCCAGCTGTTGGTGTAATGACGCAGACTGGAACGTAACAAGGTTTTACTAACCCGTTCGTCTTCCTGCAGGCGCTCGGCCAAATCCTGGAAAATACCAATTTTTAAAGGACGAGCTTCACCTTCCAGGCTGAAGCATTTCGGGAATGTCTCCGCCAGAAAGGCGATGACTTCTTTACTGTTACTAAACTTCTGTGATGATTCCATCAATATTAACGTGTATATGAGTTAATCGAGATTGTCTGCATCATCCCAAGTTGCTAGCAGATGGTCAACCCAATCAAGCAAATCATCGTCATTTACGTACAATAAATTTTCATCTTGATGCCAAATTGACCAGGTATGAGACAGCAGACCTTCAAGCCGCTCCACTGAAATGTCTTCTTCAGCACGGTCATAAACCATATGCAATATGGTATTTAACCGTTCAGCTGCCTCATCCGGCTCTTCAAATACATCTTCCATGTCCTGCCAGGTGGCAAGCACCACCTGAATGTCAATCAAATGCTTCATACCAATGTACGACTCAGGACACCTACAATCTCACACAGACCCGCCTCGTCTTCTGCTGTAAAGCGCGATAGGTTCGGGCTGTCGATATCCAGCACACCAACTAACTGGTTATCTACCACTATGGGGATCACAATTTCAGAGTTTGACGCAGCGTCACAGGCAATATGGCCTTCGAACTGGTGAACGTCTTCTATTCGTTGCACCGTATTGGTTGCTGCTGCCGTGCCACAGACGCCTTTACCCATTGGGATGCGGATGCAGGCTGGCTGCCCCTGAAACGGCCCTAAAACCAACTGGTCTTCTTTATACAAATAAAAACCCGCCCAATTGACATCGTCCATCTGGTTAAACAATAGCGCGCTAATATTAGCCATGTTGGCAATCATGTCCCGCTCGCCCTCTACCAAACTGCGGGCTTGAGCGGTGAGCTGTGAATAAAAGGTACTGCTTGTCAAATTCTGTCTCTCTTAGTGATATTTTTCTATTAGCTCAAATGACACTGACACGGTGGCTGTTATGTCTGACTGACCAGGCAAGCTACTGCTCATCTCGTCTTTCATTCGCATAGTGGCCATAACGGGCGGCATGCTGTGTCCGGCTGATTCATTAATGGTAATTACGTTACCCAATTTTACTCCCATTTCGCGCGCTAACAAGCCCGCTCGTACTTTTGCATCCTGTACAGCAGCAATCAGCGCCTGCTGGTAGGCTTCGCCGGCATCTAAATTAATAAATTCAAAACGCTGAATGCGGTCTACGCCGCGACCTAAAATACCATCGAGAATTGAGTCGTAAGATTGCAGCTCCGTAGAGGTTACGCGTACCTCTCTGGTTAGGATGAAGCCCTTGTCTTGTCTGCCATTCGGCGTGTGCTCGTACCACGGGTTTAAATTAACTGACATGGACTGAATGTGCTTTTCTTCTACACCGGACTTCAGTAAAAATTGGACGACAGATGCCAATCGCTCTGCCATTTGCTGATTTAACTTACTGACAACAGGACCGCGTTCTTCCAGCACAACACTGACTGTAAAAGCATCGGGTACAACGCTGACCGCCCCCTGACCAGACACATTAACTAACCTGCGATGCTCGTGGGTATTGGCGGCAAAAACACTAGTAGAAAGTCCGACACTTACAATCAATGCACACAACATGTTAAAACGCATGATTTACTCCTATGTAAAATGAGCGTGTAGCATGACAACTGATACCTTAACAGTATCTGAACACACACTGACTGAGGTTTAACCAAAGAACCAATAACTTACCAGAATGGCTGTAACAATACCCGCTAAGTCTGCTGCCAGACAACAAGCTACGGCGTAGCGTGAATGTTTAATGCCCACTGCGCCCAGGTATACTGCAAGCACATAAAAGGTGGTTTCGGTAGAGCCTTGCATCACAGATGCCAACCTACCGGCAAACGAATCTGCGCCGTGATGTTGCATTGTCTCTATCATCAGCGCACGGGCACCACTGCCACTCAGAGGTTTCATAAGCGCCGTGGGCAATGCGTCAACGAAACGGGGGTCGAAGCCTAGCCATATTGCGGCGCTGGCTATCCATTGCACCAGAATGTCCATCACGCCACTGGCGCGAAGCATACCGATGGCCACTAACATAGCCAGTAAAAAGGGAATAAGCGAGACCGCTACATCGAAGCCCTTCTTTGCGCCGTCGACAAACTGCTCATAGGTATTATTGCCTACACGCCAGCCACTAATGAGCACACCCACAACAAAAGTGAATAACAGGCTGTTTGCCACAATGGCTGACTGACTGGCTAATTCTGAAGCAGCTAACTGTGCAAAATACAGGATCACCGCGGCTAACAAACCAAATACCGCAACCAGATACAGCAAAATTACGCGATTAAACAGGTTAATTTTCTGTACCGCGCAGGTCACCATTAACCCCGCCAACGTAGACGCACTGGTGGCAAGTAAAATAGGAATAAATACATCGGTAGGCTGCGCCGCACCCTGCTCACCGCGATACAAAAATACCGCAATAGGAAAGAGTGTTACCGATGAGGTATTTAAAACCAGAAACAGGATCTGGCTGTTTGTGAGGGTGTCCTTACGCGGTGCCAAGCTTTGCATGTCCTGCATAGCCTTTATTCCGAAAGGCGTAGCGGCATTATCCAGACCTAATAAATTTGCCGACATATTCATGGTAATACTACCAAGTGCAGGATGGTCGCGGGGAATGTCGGGCATGATTCGGCACAAAAATGGCGCAAGAAGCCGGGAGAATTTCTGAATAAGCCCCGACTTTTCTGCTACTTCAAAGATACCTAACCAGAACGCCAGCACGCCGATCAAACCGATTGCAATTTCAACGCTCAGCGTTGCCATGCTGCTAACCATCGACATTACATCCTGAAACCCCTGAGGATGATCGCCAAAAACTGCCTGATACATAGTTGCAGCAAAAGCGCTTACTATGAAAACAAGCCAAATTCTGTGAAGCATAAAGAAGCCTTATTGTTGTTTTAATACAACGGCAAGCGCCGCTGTGCTGATACATTATCAATAAGGGAAATGAAAAGCGGCATGCGGAGCCCCGCAATGCTGAAACACATCCCTGTTAGCAGCGCCTGGATAACTGTGCTAACAGAGATGATACTAGCGTTTGTTGTCGGTAAATAACAATTATTTATTACAACTTTGCGATAGAGGTGGAATTATTTAGTTTAAAACGGTTTTCAGTGCACCCAGGCAGAAATCGACATTTTTGTCGGTACAACCTGAACCCATCAGGCCGATACGCCAGACTTTTCCAGCAAACGCGCCTAACCCAGCGCCAATTTCGAGGTTAAACTCGTTCAACAGTCGACCTCGGATTGCTGCATCGTCTACGCCTTCTGGAATATTGACAACGTTTAACTGGGGCAACCGATACGCTTTGTCTACGGCCATTTCAATGCCTAAAGACTCCAGACCTGCTACCAGTTTATTGTGCAGTCGTGCGTGTCTCGCCCAGGCATTCTCCTGACCTTCTTCGTGCAACATCACAAGCGATTCATGCGTTGCATAAATGCTATTCACTGGTGCTGTGTGATGATAAGCTCGCTTTCCGCCCTGCCCCCAATAACCCACAATCAGGTTCATGTCGAGAAACCAGCTTTGAACCGGCGTTTTTCTGGCCTGGATCACTTCAACAGCGCGATCACTGAACGACACGGGTGAAATACCCGGGACACAGCTCAAACATTTTTGCGAGCCAGAATAAATGGCATCAATTCCCCAGTCATCAACCGCGACTTCAATACCAGCCAGAGAAGTAACCGCATCTACAATAGTCAGACAGTCGTATTGTTGAGCCAGTTTACACATAGTCGCCGCATCATTGCGAACCCCAGTAGAGGTCTCAGCGTGAACAAAAGCAACAACTTTCGCTTCAGGGTGTGCTTTCAGCGCGTCTTCTAATTTGCTCAGGTCTGTTTGTTTACCCCAGTCGTCTTCTACGACAACCGCTTTTGCGCCGCAGCGAATGACGTTTTCTTTCATCCGGCCGCCGAATACACCATTAATACATACAATGACTGTATCACCCGGTTCAACCAAATTTACGAACGCCGCTTCCATACCCGCAGAACCCGGGGCTGAAATAGGCATAGTCAGTGCGTTATTTGTTTTAAAAGCGTATTGAAGCAACTCTTTCGTTTCGTCCATCAGACCAATAAAATCAGGGTCCAGATGTCCCACAGTGCTGCGCGCCATGGCGTTTAGTACACGCGGACTAACGTCTGACGGGCCAGGGCCCATTAAGGTACGTTGAGGAGGAATATGGCTTGTATAAGTTTTCATGGTGCATACCTTATCGAACAAAAAAGTGACGCATTAATTCTGATTATCAGACGCTTGTAACCTGCTGCGACTATAATCAGGGCATTCCTTAATAGCGCTCATTCTACTTTGACCATCACAAACCACAATGACAAGTCGGCATTCTGTAAAGGATTACCATTATTCATGCGGTGAATGACTTACGTTCCGTCAAGCTTTGTATAGTTATACTGTTATACGGACAGGCGCTTTGTTAACAGACAGTACAACCCTCTGTGGATAAATATTGCACAACCTGTTTAAAATCTGTTCATTTTGCGTGGATTTATTGAACAAATTGACTTGATGCGCGTTAGGAATGGTCTATAATTCAATCAGTTTGAAGTATTTCTAAAAAATTGTTTATAAAGTGAGCAGGTTTGCGCTATTATTACTGAACCGCGTGAATACTATACACCTCTCCCTTTGTGAAAGTTAGCGCACGGCTCAGCAATGAGCCATTCCCCTAGGCCCGGAGCTTTTTAAGTTCTGGGCATTTTTTATGGGACGGCAAAAGTCACGCTGCTGATGAAATAAGTGTTGGCGGCCCAGTTCTTACGTCACCAATAGCAACCGCCACCAACTGCCGATTGCGGCTTTATTCGTCGCGCAAACGCATTAACCCTTCTTGCATTGTCGATGCGACTAATTCACCTTGCTGGTTGAAAATCTGGCCACGCACCAAACCACGCGCACTCTCGCTCACCGGGCTTTCCATTACATACAATAACCATTCATTCATGTTTACCGGACGGTGGAACCACATTGCATGGTCGATCGTGGCAATCACTAAATTTTTATCTGTTATTTGCACACCGTGTGGCTGCAGTGAGGTACTCAGGAAATGATAGTCACTGGCGTAAGACAACACCGCCTGATGCATTGACTGATTGTCGCCCAGTGCTTCTTCCGTTTTTAACCAGGTTGCACGAACGGGTTTGCGATTCTTTGCCGTAAACGACGCCACGGCATCAACAGTACGAATATCAATGGGACGATGATAGCTAAGTGCTTCCCTCATGCGTCGCCCCAAATGCGCATAATTGCGTTCGTACATTCTGATGTCTGGCTCAACGTCTTCTGGACGCGGCACATCAGGCATATCGGCGAACTGGTGACTCATACCCGCTTCTGGTGTCTGGAAAGACGCTGTCATGTAAAAAATACTGCGGCCGTTTTGAATTGCTTTCACGCGTCGGGCTGAAAAGCTTTTGCCGTCACGCACTATTTCAACGTCGTAAACAACCGGCTTTTGCGCATCACCGGGTAACAGAAAATAACTGTGGAAGGAATGCACGACGCGATCTTCCGGTACACTTTGATAAGCTGCCTGCAGCGCCTGGCCTAACACCTGACCGCCAAACAAGGCGCGAAAGCCTAAATCCCAGCTTTGGCCGCGGTATAAACCGTGTTCAAGGGTTTCTAGTTCTAACAGTGAAGACAGTTTAACTTCATTTTGTTGTTCCAAGGATATCTCCTAAAACGTATTTATCACCCCGAAGAAATGCGCACCCTGGAGCGCGAATAAAAACTCGCAACTACTGTGCTTTGGGGTTTCTTGGATAATATTTGTCGGCGCAGCGCGCGCGGTGATCAAAACAACGAGTGTCTTTGTACGGCAGCTTCATAAAGCCACTTATTCCTTCACCGCTGATTTCAGGGAGTGCCTGCACAATCAAATCTAACAGCGCATTAAACTCATTTTCTTTGGTGTGATCAAGTAATCGATAGTAACTATGGATTTTGAGGTGGTGGCTTAATGCTTCAAAAATAATGCATCCGGTGTGATGAATGGCGTTTAACCGGGAAATAGCGTCCATGATTGTCGCCGGCAATGCAAGCAATTCATCAGGATCGTCACCGTCCTCAAAATAGGAATGCAAGCGACTTTCGCTGGCACTCAGTGTTTGCACAGATTTTTCGTACGGAATTCGTGTGCCGGGCGCAGCAACGAATTTGCTTTGTGGTGTG
>NZ_CFIDRX010000099.1:0-15823 GCF_984433645.1 Marisediminitalea sp. | reverse complement strand
TACGATGAAGTAACAGAAAACCTGAAAGGGTTTATTAAGCCGCTGGTTGTGTTTTTTATCCTGGCATTATTGCTGTTGGCTCAACCTGATTTGGGGACTGTGGTTGTGATGTTGGCGACGACTATCGGGCTGCTGTTCCTGGCCGGGGCAAGATTGTGGCAGTTTTTCGCGTTAATGTTTGTCGGCATTCTGGCCGTTGTGGCATTGATTGTCTTTGAGGAATACCGGCTAAGACGGGTAACCTCGTTTTTAGACCCATGGGCAGACCCGTTTGGCAGTGGCTACCAGCTTACTCAGTCTCTAATGGCCTACGGCCGCGGCAACTGGTTTGGTCAGGGACTGGGTAACAGTTTGCAGAAACTGGAGTTTCTCCCCGAAGCGCACACCGATTTCGTAATGGCGATATTGGCTGAGGAGCTGGGCTTTGTTGGCGTTATGATGGTATTGCTGCTAATGCTGTGGCTGGTACTTCGCGCATTGCAAATTGGGAATCGCGCGTTGGCTAACGACCGTCCGTTTGATGGTTTTATGGCTTACTCCATTGGCATCTGGTTTAGTTTTCAAACGGCGGTCAACATTGGTGCAAGCGCCGGTATTCTCCCGACTAAAGGGCTTACCCTGCCATTGGTTAGTTATGGCGGCTCAAGTCTAATTGTCATGGCGGTTGCTGTATCGCTGTTGCTTAGAATTGATTTTGAACTGCGTGTAGCCGGCGTCCAGGCGCTGACCAAAGGAGCAAAAGCCGACGCTAAGCGCGAAGCTAAACGCAACAAAAAACGAGAAGCGAAAGCCAAAGTAAAACAAGCCATGCAAAGCGCAGAAGATCAGGCCGAAGAAGCCAGCTTTGTAGATGATGAGGAGACGCGTCATGACTAAGCGTTGCCTGATCATGGCGGGCGGGACTGGCGGTCATGTCTTCCCCGGTATTGCAGTGGCAGATACGTTAGTGAAACGCGGCTGGCACATCGACTGGCTTGGCACTGCAGAGCGCATGGAAGCTCAGGTGGTGCCTCAGCACGGTTATCCGATTCACTTTATTCCGGTAAAAGGCTTGCGAGGCAAAGGTATTCAGGCAAGGTTAAGTGGTGTGTGGGCATTGTTTAAGTCGCTGATTGCGGCACGCAAACTGGTGAGAACCTTACAGCCAGATGTGGTGCTTGGCATGGGCGGATACGCCAGCGGGCCAGGCGGACTGGCTGCCTGGAGTCTGGGAATCCCGGTTATTGTGCACGAACAAAACGCGGTGCCCGGTATGACCAATCGGTTGCTGGGTAAGGTAGCGAAACGCATCATGTTGGGCTTCGACTCGGCCAAAACGCATTTTGGTTCGCAGCGACAAAAGTGCGTGACTGCGGGCAACCCGGTACGAAAAGCTATATTGGATCTGCCGGTGAAATCAACCTCAACCGCGCCGTTAAATATGTTAGTGGTGGGGGGGAGCCTGGGCGCCAGACCACTGAACGAAAACATTCCTGCATTGTGTAAGAACATGCCAGGGCTGGCTATTTGGCATCAAAGCGGTAAAGGCAACGCAGAAGCGGTGAAACAGGCTTATGGCAACACAGAAGCCAAGGTTACCGAATTTATTGACGATATGGCTGAGGCCTATCAATGGGCAGATTTTATTGTTTGCCGGGCTGGCGCATTAACCGTGGCTGAGGTGGCCGCGGCAGGTAAAGCGGCGATTTTTGTACCGCTTCCGCATGCCGTTGACGACCACCAGACACAAAATGCCCGTTCGCTGGCAGACAATCAGGCAGCGGAATTGGTGCCTCAGTCAGCGTTAACCGACAAGTTGCCAGGCATTATTCAGACTTGGATTAACGATCCTCAGGCGTGCGAAGCTGTTGCCATGAAAGCCAAGCAATTTGCGCCACATGACGCAGCGGGCCAGGTGGCCGACGCATGCGAATACGTTGTAACTGGAGAGTAGTAAATGGTTTTAGAAACACCTTTTCAAAGCCCACAAATGCGTAAAGTAACACGCATCTTCTTTGTTGGGATTGGCGGTGCCGGTATGGGAGGCATTGCCGAGGTGTTGTTGAATGAAGGTTATCAGGTAGCGGGCTCTGACATTCAGGCTGGTGCGATGACTCAGCGCCTTACGGCGTTGGGGGCCGATATTGCGATTGGCCACAAAGCGGAAAATGTCGAAGGCGCCAACGTGGTGGTGGTATCCAGCGCCATTAACGAAGCCAATCCGGAAATTCAGTTTGCCAGACAACAGCGCATTCCCATTATTCGCCGTGCAGAAATGCTGGCAGAACTAATGCGCTTCCGCCACGGTATTGCGGTAGCCGGGACACATGGTAAAACCACGACAACCAGTCTGATTGCGACTATTTTTGGCGAAGCTGAAACCGATCCAACGTTTGTCATCGGCGGGTTACTGAACAGTGCGGGTACAAACGCCAGATTAGGCAAAAGCCGGTATCTGATTGCCGAAGCAGATGAAAGCGATGCGTCGTTTTTACATTTGCAGCCAATGATGAGCGTAGTCACGAATATCGAAGCCGACCACATGGATACCTATGACGGTGATTTTTCGAAAATGACCGACACCTATATCGAATTCTTGCACAATCTGCCGTTTTACGGTCAGGCCGTGGTGTGTGGTGATGATCCGGTAATCCGAGACTTGCTGCCGCGCATTGGGCGCAGTGTGCTGACCTACGGTTTTAATGATGATAACGATGTGCGGGCTACCAATATTCAGTATCAGTTTGGCCGCACAACCTTTGATGTGATTCGCCCTGGCCGCGAGCCGCTGGCAATCGAACTGAAGCTATCCGGTGCGCATAACGTATTGAATGCGCTTGCGGCGATTACCGTTGCCACCGAAGAAGACATTGAAGACAGCGCTATTTGCCGTGCGCTTTCCACGTTTGGCGGTATTGGTCGTCGTTTCGAAGTACTGGGCGAGTTCAGCACTTCCGTCGGTGAAGTTACGCTGGTGGATGACTACGGACACCACCCGACAGAAGTGGCGGCAACCATAGCGGCGGCCAGAAATAACTGGCCTTCACAACGTCTGGTGATGGTGTATCAGCCTCACCGCTATAGCCGTACCCGCGACTTATACGAGGACTTTGTGGAAGTATTATCTCAGGTTGATTGTCTGTTGCTGCTTGATGTCTACGCGGCAAGCGAACAACCCATTGAAGGGGCCGATAGCCGGGCATTAGCGCGGTCGATTCGTGCACGTGGTCAGTTAGAGCCTGTGTATGTAGGCAGTCATGAAGAATTACCCTCGATTTTGGCGAATCAGTTGCAAAATGGCGACATTGTGATGACCCAGGGCGCAGGTAATATTGGTCAATTAGCGAAAAAACTGGCAGCAACCGGGATGGAACCTGAAAAATTGCAAGGGCAACTATCATGACGTTCACGACTTACTCTGCAGAACAATACGGGCGCGTTGCTGTGATGTTAGGTGGCGATTCGGCTGAGCGAGCAGTGTCTCTTAACTCGGGAAACGCCGTATTAAAAGCCCTGCTATCAGCGGGGGTTGATGCCTTTGCATTTGATACGGCTGAGAGGCAACTAACTGATTTAATAGCGGAAAAGGTCGATCGCGTATTGATAATGCTGCATGGTCGGGGTGGTGAGGACGGCTCTATGCAAGGTGCGCTTCAACAGTTGGGAATTCCTTATACTGGCAGCGGTGTATTGGGCTCTGCGTTGTCGATGGACAAAATCCACACCAAGCAAATCTGGCAATGCCTGCAACTTCCTACTGCGAAATATGAAATTGCTGTAAAAAGTCGCTTTGAAGCTGGATCATGCGGCGCTATAATGAATAAATTAGGGGGAAAAGTCATGGTCAAACCTGCTCGGGAAGGCTCGAGTATTGGGATGGCTAAAGTGACAAGCGCTAAACAACTAGAAACGGCCATTCAGGACGCCTTTAAATACGATAATCAAGTCCTGGTTGAGCAGTTCATAGATGGGCGGGAATTCACTGTATCTGTGGTACAGGGAAAAGCCTTACCATCGATCCGCATGTCAACCCCACATACGTTTTACGATTATTCGGCAAAGTACCAGGATAATACTACCGAGTACTTTTGCCCCAGTGGCCTGTCTGATGAACAGGAAAGCACACTGGCACAATTGTGTACGGACGCGTTCGATGCATTGTCTGCTACCGGCTGGGGCCGGGTAGATGTAATGCAGGACAGCCAGACCGAACAGTTTTATTTACTGGAAGCCAACACCGTGCCGGGCATGACTGAAAAAAGTCTGGTTCCCAAAGCGGCAGCCGCAGCAGGTATTAGTTTTCAGGAACTGGTACTGGCCGTGCTGGCAACCAGTATGGAGCCTGCGTAATTATGGCGGCGCAACAGCAATCTGCCCCATGGGGCGGCATCACCTTTTTGGTGGTGGTGTTTGCTGTGTTAGTCGCAGTAGGTGTTAAAACTTACAGCTGGATGCAGGACGAGCAACGTGCACCTGTGCAGGTCATCGATTTTTCAGGCCGGTTTAAACACCTTGATGTGCTAAAACTGGAAAAATTGATTCGTCAGTCGCAACCCGGCAGCTTTTTTGCTTTAGATGTGAATGACATACATCAGTTATTGGAGCAACAGGCCTGGGTGTACCGGGCATCGGTGCGCAAGCAATGGCCAAACCGCCTGAAGGTGTATTTGGTTGAGCAAACACCGGTTGCACGCTGGAATGAAGATTTAATGCTGAACCCTTACGGTGAAAGTTTTAATGCCGAGGGAAAGTCACTTGGTTTACCTCAATTGTTTGGTCCGGGTGGCAGTGAGAAGACAGCATTGGAAGGATACAACGCCATGCAGTCGTTACTGGCAGGGCGGGAGCTAACGATCGCAGAGTTATCGCTAAGTGAGCGGTATGCCTGGCAGGTTCAGCTCAAGAACGGCATTGAAGTCAACCTGGGAAGACAGGAATTCATTGACCGATTGCAGCGTTTTGTGGATGTGTACCCGCTGTTAGCGAAGCAGCCCAAAGCCATACAGTATGTAGATTTACGATACGACACCGGATTGGCCGTGGGCTGGTCTGAAGACGACACGACAAAAAGTTAAGAGATTGAGAATTAATGTCTAAAGCGGCAGAACGTAATTTGATTGTAGGACTCGATATCGGCACCAGCCGGGTTAAAGCCGTCCTCGGTGAATTACTGGATGATGAACAAATCAGTATTGTTGGGGTTGGAACCCATGTCGCACGCGGAATGGACAAAGGCGGCGTTAACGATCTGAACCTGGTAGTGAAGTCTGTGCAAAGCGCCGTTAACGAAATGGAGCTAATGGCAGATTGTCAGGTGTCGTCGGTGTTCATGTCGATTTCCGGTCGTCATGTAAAGTGCCAGAACGAAAGTGGCATGGTACCGATCAATAATCAGGAAGTGACACAGGAAGACGTAGACAACGTAGTGCATGCAGCGCGTTCGGTGCCGATTGCCGCTGAACGCCGTTTACTGCATGTGTTACCGCAGGAATTTACTATCGATGTACAAGAGGGAATTAAAAACCCCATCGGTATGTCGGGTGTGCGGATGGAAGCCGAAGCACACATTATCACCTGTGCCGATGACATGGCTAAAAATCTGGTGAAATGTGTTGAGCGCTGCGAATTACACGCAGACCAATTGATCTTCTCTGCGCTGGCATCGAGCTATGCCGTGTTGACAGACGATGAGCGTGAATTAGGGGTGGCGGTAGTCGATATCGGCGCTGGCACCATCGATATTGTGATATACACCGACGGCGCTATTCGCCATACCGCGGTTATTCCGCTGGCAGGTAATCAGATTACCAGTGATATCGCGAAAATCTTCCGCACGCCGATCAGCAACGCAGAAGAGATTAAAGTCAATTATGCCTGTGCGCTGAAAGACATGGTCAGCATGGAAGACAGCATTGAAGTACCCAGTGTAGGCGGACGTCCTGCGCGGGTGATGTCACGGCATACCCTGGCTGAGGTTATCGAACCTCGCTACCAGGAATTGTTTGAATTAGTTTACAAAGAAATCAAAGCCAGTGGCTTTGATGAGCAAATCGCAGCCGGTCTTGTACTGACAGGTGGCACCGCCAAAATGGAAGGCGCGGTAGAATTTGCAGAAGAAATTTTTCAAATGCCCGTCAGAGTGGGACAACCATTGGGCATGGTAGGACTGTCTGAATATACAGACGATGCGAGCTTTGCAACGGCTGTCGGACTCCTCCAGTACGGAAAAATGCAGTTTGATAATAAGAAGACCAGTAAACAACGCACCACTGATGGTTTGTGGAAGCGGGTGCAAAGCTGGTTTAAGGGTGAATTTTAATTTTTTAGGGGGCGCTTAACCACGCACAACCGTGACGATGGAATGGTCACAATAACTGTGTATGGATAAGTGTGTATAGACGTACAAAACCGGAGAGTAAGTATGTTTGAATTAATGGATAGCCACGGTGAAGAAGCCGTAATCAAAGTCATCGGAGTCGGTGGCGGCGGCGGTAATGCGGTTGAGCACATGGTGTCTCACAGCATTGAAGGCGTGGAATTTATTGCTGTTAATACCGATGCGCAGGTATTACGCAGCTCATCTGCCGATGTGACATTACAGATCGGCTCTAACGTAACAAAAGGTCTGGGTGCGGGTGCCGATCCAAATAAAGGTCGAGAAGCTGCCCAGGAAGACCGTGAAACCATTCGTCAGGCTTTAGATGGTGCCGATATGGTCTTTATTACCGCGGGTATGGGCGGTGGTACAGGTACCGGTGCAGCACCAGAAGTGGCAAAAATTGCACGTGAAATGGGGATCCTGACGGTAGCGGTAGTGACCAAGCCTTTCCCATTTGAAGGTAAAAAGCGTACTGATTTTGCTAATCAGGGTACCGATGAGTTGGCGCGAAATGTTGACTCTTTGATTACTATTCCGAACGAAAAACTACTGAAGGTAATGGGTCCTGGTACACCGTTGCTACAGGCGTTTAGCGCTGCGAATGATGTTTTACGTGGTGCGGTTCAGGGGATTGCTGAGCTGATTACACGCCCAGGTCTGATTAACGTGGATTTCGCCGACGTGCGTACAGTTATGTCTGAAATGGGTAAAGCCATGATGGGCAGTGGTTCTGCGTCAGGTCCGGATCGTGCTGAAGAAGCAGCAGAGTCTGCTATTGCCAGCCCGCTGCTGGAAGACATCGACCTGTCAGGCGCGCGCGGTATTCTGGTGAATATTACGGCTGGCCCGGATTTTGCAATTGATGAGTTTGAGACTGTAGGTAACGCGGTTAAGGCATTTGCATCGGAAAACGCAACAGTCGTGGTTGGTACCGTTATTGATATGGAAATGACTGACGAACTGCGTGTAACCGTTGTTGCAACCGGTATTGGTGCTGAGCGTAAGCCTGATATTGCACTGGTTAGTTCAGAAGGCGCGCGTTTATCGTCTTCGGCTCGTGAGTTCCAGTCTGGCGGTGAAGGCCGTGCAGTGGGTGGTACCGATGGTAACCAGGCGCTGAAAGCAGACGAAAATGCACAGCCGGGTAATGATCTCGAATATCTGGATATTCCTGCTTTCCTGCGCAAGCAAGCAGATTAGACCAGTAAAGAGAACTTTACACAGCTTTTACAGTCGAAACGGCAAATATTACTGGTAATACGGTAATATTCATGACAGATTTTTGACAAGTAATAGTCGGCTCACTATAATTGCCGGCCGTTTTTGTGTAGGTAATACGAATTCGATGATTAGACAACGTACAATTAAACATGCTGTCCAGGAAACTGGCATTGGGTTGCATAAAGGAGACAAGGTCACTATGACTCTCCGGCCAGCGCCTGCGAACACGGGAATCGTGTTTCGGCGTATTGACCTTGATCCGCATGTAGACATTCACTCGCGCGCTAACGCCGTGGGGAACACCATGTTGTGTACCTGTCTGAACAACGAAGACGGCGTGAGCATCCACACCGTGGAACACCTTGCGTCTGCTCTGGCAGGTCTGGGTATCGACAACATTATTGTTGAGGTAAACAGCAACGAACTACCGATCATGGATGGTAGTGCCAGTCCTTTCGTATTCCTGCTGCAATCGGCCGGAATTGAAGAATTAAACGCGCCTAAGCGTTTTATTCGCATGACCAAGCCGGTGCGTGTTGAAGACGGCGACAAATGGGCAGAATTACGTCCTTATGACGGCTTCCGCGTCGATTTCCAAATCGATTTCGAGCACCCGGTTATTAGCCAGACGCGTCAGCACATGGTCATGGACTTTGATTCGTGCTCGTACGTAAACGAAGTCAGCCGCGCCAGAACCTTTGGTTTTATGCGTGATCTGGAATACATGAACGCAAATAACCTGGCATTGGGTGGCAGCATGGAAAATGCGGTAGCACTTGATGACTACCGCGTATTAAACCCGGAAGGCTTGCGTTATGATGACGAATTCCTGAAGCATAAAATCCTCGACGCTATTGGTGATTTGTACCTTGGTGGTCATAGCATTATTGGTGAACTGGCGGCATACAAAACTGGCCACGGTTTGAACAATAAATTGCTAAATGCCGTGCTGGCACAGCAGGATTGCTGGGAATATGTGACTTACGAGTCGCAGGAAGAAGCGCCTATTCGCTACGCGCAACCCGCTCTGGTATAAGAGAATTTGCTGAAAAAGCCGCCCTCAGGGCGGCTTTTTTGTTGTTTATTTAAAGGAAATATCGCTAAAATAGCGCGAAACGTGTTATTTTTAGCAAGTTTGTAACACGAAATAAAACTAAAGAACGCCAAGCACTACGGTGCGCATAAGACACAGCGATGAAATTAACAGTCACATTTATAGGCAAAAAACGACGGGTTCGTCACAGTATGAGCGTGCGCTCTATTGTGAGCCTGACCGTATTGTCGTCGCTGTTTGTGTTAGTTTCCAGCCGTTCAACTGATTCCTCCCTCGAAAATTTCGCCCGCGTCAAAATTGCTCAAAATGTGCTTGAAGCCGAGCAACAGGAAGTCGATGCATTAAAATCTGCGACGAATGAGCAAGTAAAAGCCCTGACAGAACAGCTCAGTGCAATGAGGCTCACCTTAGATAAAATTGACGCGAAAACACAGGTGCTGGCAAAAGCCATGGGTATCGATGAACAGTCTGTGCAGGATTTCGGGTTAGCGTCAGTGTCTGTCGCAAAACAGCTACAGGACGAACAGGACAGGTTACTTACACCTATAGAAGAATTAGGCAGTCAGTTGCAGTATAAACAGCAGCAACTGGAAGCCCTTGAAAGATTGGTTACCGGACACCATATAGATGAACAGATTAGTTTATCGGGTCGTCCGATAGAGAAAGGATGGTTGTCGTCCTACTATGGCATGCGTGCCGATCCCTTTACGGGTCAGCCTGCTATGCATAGTGGATTGGATTTCGCCGGCGAAGTGGGTGACGATGTCGTTGCTACTGCCGCAGGCATTGTAACCTGGTCAGGTGACAGGTACGGTTATGGCAAATTAGTGGAGATTGAGCACGGTGATGGGCTCGTGACACGCTACGGACATAACGACTCGCTAATGGTAAACAAAGGCGATCTGGTCACCAAAGGGCAGGTTATTGCACAAATGGGCAGTACCGGGCGTTCGACGGGTGCACATGTGCATTATGAAGTCATTAAAAGCGGCCAGAAAGTCGATCCTCTTCCTTACGTTTACAACAAGTAACGTAGTCTCTATCAAACCAGTCTGATACGCGACGAGCACCGGGTTAGCCGGTCGCTGGTTATTTTTGATTACAGCAGTGGAAATACCAACACAATGTTTGCAAGCATTCTCAGAAAAGTTTTTGGCAGTCGAAACGACCGACTATTAAAAAAATTACAAAAGCACGTTAACGCCATAAATGCTCTGGAAGCCGAGTTTGAAGGACTGGACGACGCCGCACTGAAGCAGAAGACTGAAGAATTCAAGCAACGACTGAAAGACGGCGCTACCCTTGATGACATCCTGATTGAAGCATTTGCAGTTGTCCGGGAAGCCAGTAAACGCGTATATGGCATGCGTCACTTTGACGTACAGATGCTGGGTGGTCAGGTACTGCATTCGGGTAAAATTTCTGAAATGCGTACGGGTGAAGGTAAAACCCTGACCTCGACTTTACCGACCTATTTGAATGCCCTGACGGGTCGCGGCGTTCACGTCATCACCGTGAATGATTATCTGGCACGTCGTGATGCCGACTGGAGCCGAAGCTTGTTTGAGTTTTTGGGCCTGACGGTGGGCTGTAATATTCCTGGTATGGCGCCTGAGCAAAAGCGCGAAGCCTATCAGGCAGATATTACTTACGGTACCAACAACGAATTTGGATTCGACTACCTGCGCGATAACATGGCGTTCAGTCCGCAGGACCGTGTTCAGCGCGAGCTGTATTTTGCGGTTATCGATGAAGTTGACTCCATCCTCATTGACGAAGCGCGTACGCCGCTAATTATTTCTGGCGCTGCAGAAGATAGCTCAGAGCTTTATAAGCGCATTAATCGCGTGATCCCTGAATTGGTTCAGCAGGATAAAGAAGACGAAGAAGATAAACACGGCGACGGCGATTACACCATCGACGAGAAAGCCAAGCAAATCCACCTGACCGAAAAAGGTCAGATCCACGTTGAAGAAATTCTCAAGCGTGAAGGTTTGCTCCCTGAAGATGAGTCGTTATTCGACGCGGGTAACATTTCGCTATTGCATCACATCAATGCTGCACTTCGTGCCCACAAGCTATTCGCCAAAGACGTTGATTATATCGTTAAAGACGACGATATCGTTATTGTTGATGAACACACCGGTCGTACAATGGAAGGCCGTCGTTGGTCTGAAGGCTTACACCAGGCTGTTGAAGCCAAAGAAGGTGTAAGAATTCAAAACGAAAACCAAACGCTTGCCTCTATAACGTTCCAGAATTACTTCCGCTTGTACGAAAAGCTGTCAGGTATGACAGGTACTGCAGATACCGAAGCCTTTGAGTTCCAGCATATTTATGGTCTGGAAACGGTGGTCATTCCAACCAACCGTCCAATGGTTCGTGACGACAAAGCAGATCTGATTTATCTGACTGCACAGGAAAAATACGAAGCTATTGTCGAAGACATCAAGGCCTGCGTGAAACGCGGACAACCTGTGTTGGTGGGTACCATCTCCATTGAAAATTCTGAGCTAATCGCGCGCATTCTGAAGAAAGAGAAAATCGCGCACAAGGTACTTAACGCGAAGTTCCATGCTCAGGAAGCTGATATTGTAGCACAGGCGGGTCGTCCTGGTGCGGTGACCATCGCCACCAACATGGCCGGTCGTGGTACGGATATCGTCTTGGGCGGTAACTGGCAGGCAGAAGTCGCCAAACTGGAATCGCCGACTGAAGAGCAGATAGCTAAAATCAAAGAAGCGTGGAAGAAAGATCACGAAGCTGTGTTGGCAGCCGGTGGTTTGCACATCATTGGTACTGAGCGTCACGAGTCTCGCCGTATTGACAACCAGTTACGTGGCCGTGCCGGTCGTCAGGGAGATCCGGGTTCCTCGCGTTTCTATTTGTCGTTAGACGATGCTCTGATGCGTATTTTTGCGTCAGAAAAAATGGCGAGCATGATGAAGCGCCTGGGTATGGAGCGCGGTGAAGCCATTGAACACCCTTGGGTTACCCGCGCCATTGAAAATGCCCAGCGCAAGGTAGAAGGCCGAAACTTCGATATTCGTAAGCAGTTACTTGAATACGACGATGTTGCCAACGATCAGCGTAAAGTTATTTACGAACAGCGCAATGAATTACTCGACGAAGGTGATATCAGTGACACTATCCAGGCGATCCGCGAAGATGTGATCAGTGGTGTTGTAGACGAGTACATTCCTCCACAGTCACTTGAAGAGATGTGGGACGTCAATGGTCTGGAGCAACGCCTGAAAGCAGATTTTGCCCTCGACGCACCGATTCAAAAGTGGCTGGATGACGACGATAAGCTGTATGAAGAAAAGCTTCGGGAAAAGATTCTGGAAGAACTTGCTGTTGCCTATAAAGCCAAAGAAGATATGGTAGGTGAAGCGGTACTGCGTCAATTCGAAAAAGCCGTTATGTTGCAGAATCTGGATAGCCATTGGAAAGAACACTTGGCTGCCATGGACCACTTGCGCCAGGGTATTCACCTGCGAGGTTATGCGCAGAAGAACCCTAAACAAGAGTACAAGCGCGAAGCCTTCGAACTGTTCTCAGGAATGCTGGAAGCGTTGAAAGGCGAAGTGATCACCATCCTTAGCCGGGTTCAGGTTCGTGCCGAGTCGGATGTTGAAAAAGTAGAAGAGCAACGCCGTCAGGCTGATGATGTACCAAAGAATTATCAGCATGCTAATGCCGATGGTGAACCTGGTCCGGAAGCAAGTGGCCCACAAGCCGCACAGGCATCAGCGCCGCGTACCGGCCCTAAGGTAGGTCGCAACGATCCTTGTCCATGTGGTTCGGGTAAAAAATACAAGCAGTGTCACGGTAAATTATCGTAGCCTGTAATAGGTAATGTTCAGAAGGGGCAGTCGTGCCCCTTTTTCATTTGAGGTGAATATGAAAGTCGTTGAAGTCGCGGTAGGCGTGGTAATAAGAGGCCATCAAACTTTTGTGTGCTTGCGGTCGAATGATAAACATCAGGGCGGTAAGTGGGAGTTTCCGGGTGGTAAGGTTGAGGCAAGGGAATCCCCTGAACAAGCGCTACACCGGGAACTAAAGGAAGAGATTGCAATTCAAATAACGCATACGGAGCCCCTGATGACCATTGCCCATGACTATGGAGATAAGCAGGTTAAGCTGATTGTATTCATCGTTGATGGCTTTAAAGGCGAGCCAGTAGGTAACGAAGGCCAACCCGGCAAGTGGTTGAGTATAGACACCCTCGATGCAAGCGCCTTCCCTGCTGCTAATGTGGCTATCATTGAAGCCTTACAAGGCTATATTGCTAACAAATAACGCGCTGTACACTTACGTCCTACTAACGGGATTGACGCTATACAATCCCGCTATTTCAAGTTGTAAATCCCTAATGGATTCAACACATAAGCCTCAGCTTATGTACCCTTATACTTAAGTTTATACAGCGTTAAATTCGTATTCGCATGCAACTTAAGTATAGATAGACAAAATCCAGAAACAATGTCTGCTATTCCGAAAACACCTAGTTGCTCACGTAACTGGTTAATTTTTCTATAATCCATATATGACAATAGTGACTTTTATGCTAAATGTCTATTGTGTATATTTTGTGTAACTATGCTGATTTCAAGTGAGTAAGTTATACATTAAGTAATAAAGGTATTTGGTTTAATACCTTATTTTTTTGTCTCATTCGTATAGTAAAAACACGCATTGCAATATTGCCGTGAACGAGTGAGGTAACCCATGGCCCTTAAAAAACATTCAGAACCCGCTGCGACCAATACGACGGTTCGCGTAGATCCTAAAATGCGACGCGAGGCAGAAGAGCAGCGAAAGCGTGCCCGTACCCTAGCTCGTCAACAACAGGCTGCAGAGCGAATTGCTACAGCATGTGCACAGCTTGCTACCGGAATTAACGAAGCCGCCAGTGCCGCTGACCAAATGGGCACTGCTATCACTGAGATAGCAACCGGTGCCGAGCAATCGAGCAGTGCAAGCCAGGAAAGCCTGGCCGCTATCGTTCAGATTAGCAAGTCGTTGGGGGCGCAACTTGACCTGTCCGGCAATACCCTCACCAAAACCAATACGCTGCAAACCTTTGTAGAACGCGTTGTTGAAGATTTGTCTACGATGATGTCGAGCGTGAAAACGGCGTCTGAGCATCAGTCTCGTTCCGTGGTGATGATGAGCGAACTGGAACAGCAAGCCAGCAACATTGGTGAAGCAGTTAAACAAGTTACCCGTATTGCAGATCAAACAAACTTACTGGCGCTAAATGCTGCAATCGAAGCCGGTCGTGCGGGCAAGCATGGGAAAGGGTTTGCAGTAGTTGCTGATACGGTGAGGGCGTTGGCTGAAGTCTCTGATAAAAGTGCAGCGGACATTGCCAAACAAATCGAGCAAATTCAGCAGCAGTCAAACAAGGTGTCTGATGCTGTAAAAATGTCGGCAGAGGCTGCGTTGGAAGAAGTCACCAAAGGCGAGGCGGTGACTAACCAACTGGTACAGATAAAGGACGATATGGCCACGATTGCGAATGGATCTGCAGATCTGCAGGTTAAAATTCGCGAAATGGACAATGCCGCCAAAGACATTCAGACAAGCTCAGAGTCCATTTCTTGTGCGGCTGATGAGCAATCTTCTGCAGCGCAGGAAGTGTCCAGTAACGTGACAGAACAAGGTAGCGCGTTAACACAGGCTGAAAAAGCCGCACAGTCACTGGAAATAGTGACGGAAGAGCTCAAAAACAGTACTGATATCAGTAAGAGCGCGGAAGAGGTTGCAGCATCAGCTGAAGAACTCTCGGCCAGTCTGGAAGAAATCAATCGGTCTGCCACTGAAATTGCGACTGCATTGAATCAGGTGAATAACGGTGCACAACAGGCTGCCAGCGCGGTTGCTCATGCGGTAACCAACATCGAAAAGCTCAAGGATGGCGTAGAGCAAGCGTCGTCTCAGTCTGATCAGGCCCTCACTCGTGGTGGTGAAATCACCGATTTACTGCAGAAGAATCGCAAGCTGATCGAAGAGATGGTTAACGGCATTAACTCGGCTCTTGAAACCAGTAAGCGCAATGTTGAATCGATCAACCAAATGGAAGTCATGACCCGTCAGATAGACAAAGTCATCGATACCATTACGACGGTATCGGTTAAAACCAGCATGCTGGCAGTCAACGGTGCAGTTGAGGCCGCGCGCGCCGGTGAATACGGTAAAGGTTTCGCGGTAGTGTCAGCCGACATCCAAAGCCTCGCCGACGAAGCAGCTGAAAACGTTGAGCAAATCAAAGATCTTATCAAAGGCATTCAGGATCAAACGGTCAATGTGAAAACAGATTTGAGCAATGTTGCCGAAAGTGCTTATCGCGAAGTGCTCAAGGCACAGCAAACGACCAAAGACATTGCAGACATTGCCACTGATATGGCTGAAGTACTTGGCTACAACCGCGACATGCAGAATACCAGTGAAGAAATTGCAGCAGCCGTTGCGCAAGCGCAAAAAGGTCTGGAGCAAATTGCCGCAGCCAACGAACAGGCCAGCAGCAACTGTCAGCAAGCACTCAGTGCATCAGAGCAACAGAGCAAGGGCATGGAAGACCTGGCGCGTTCTATTGAAGAAATCGCGTCTGTTGCTGATGAAATGCAAAGCAACTAACACAGGTTGGAGGCAGTTATGTCTGAAGTGATAGAAAACAACGACAACGCCACAGAAACAGAGTCACAGTTTGTCTCCTTTTTGTTGGGCGAAGAGCGATTTGCTTTCAACATGCTGACCGTCGGTGAAATCATTCGGGTGCCCACCATGGTGAAGGTGCCATTAGGCCCACCCCAAATGCTTGGTCTGGCAAATTTACGAGGTAACGTGCTCCCCGTCTATGATCTGCAGTTCACCCTGATGGGTGAGCCAGGAGAACAGACGGATTATTCTCGCGTTATCGTGGTGGAGTCCAGCATGGGGGTTACCGGGTTTCTGGTGGACCGCGTTACCCGAGTGAACAGCATTAGTCACGATTGCATCGAGAATGATAAGTCCTGGGAAGGCTCGATTGCCTACGACTACCTGGACGGCATCATTAAACGAGACAAACAACCCATTGAGCAAATTTTATCGGTTGAAAAGCTGGTAACGGCTCAGGTTGTTAATCCGGTTACCAGTGGTCAGCATCAGGTATCACTGTCGCAGGCTGCAATGGGTGGTCAGGA
>NZ_CFIDRX010000098.1:0-16026 GCF_984433645.1 Marisediminitalea sp. | reverse complement strand
ACTAAATTCATTCAGGGATGATGCACTATGTATTTCTGGGACACGGATCGCCTGGCTGCATTGTTAGCCAAAGAGGAACTCGGTCAAGGCCAAAAAATCAGGTACTACATTGCCTGCTTCTATTTGCAAACGGCCAGCACGGTATTACCCATGTACTTATTTGGCTTATCGTATTCATTGGATGTGATCACACTCGCGTCATACGTTGCATCGTTGGTGGTATTCCACCTTGGTGCACTCAAAGTTTACAAAGCCTGTGCGCACTACCAGAAGGCCGGCGTACTAGACACGGTGATTGTGCTGAGTCTGCCTGTTTGTATCAAAGTGCATTCCGTATACTGGCTTGTATACGCAGTTGTCGTATACGCCCTTACCACTGCCGAAGGGAACTGGTACCTTTGGGTCATTTACAGTTTTAGCGCTATGCCGATTATGATCTGGTTTCAATTCAATTTGATCAGGAATGCCGTAGTAAGAAATTATGGTTAACTAGCATAGAATTACTACCCCCGACGTTGTCTTGCCAGTATGTCATACGCCCGTTCAGAGTATCATTCAGTGCCCTGTTTCATATCCAGTAGCCGCTGTAATTCATCAGAGTCGTTACGTTTAGCCACATCGATTGCCTGGTTTAACGCAGCACTTGCCAACGTTTTATTGCCTGTTTCCTCATACGCAAGATACAGGCCTTCAAGTGATGCAATGGATTCCGGATATAAACTCACCGCGTATTTGAAGGTCTCAATGGCATGCTCGATATCAATGTGTTCAGAAAACAGCGCGTGGTAGCCGTAATCCAACAAGTTTTCCTCAGCAACTTTCTGTTTCGCGCCAATCCGACCAGATAAAGACTCAACATACGACTTCATGGCTTCCAGCCCTTTATACACAATGGCTTCTGGGATCCTGTAGCCTTCATAGAGGGCTCGCAGAGCGTGAACGCTGCCCACCAATGGTATGGTGGCATGGCTTTCATTACTCAGATTTTGATGAACCCAACGCAATGACTGAGTGGAATTGGCTTTCAGCACAGATTTTACGTGATCAACAAATCGAAATTCGTCTGGTATATCATCAAGCAGATAACTGTTATTGAAATAGAGAAACTGCTTGGGGTGCGTGTCTTTTTGCAGGTACTGCCGCAGGCTATCAACCACCACACCATTGTCCCAATCCAGTGAGCCGTCATTAACCAGATACGCATCAAACGTGGTTGGAGAAGTATACAAGTGGTACATCACGTACAGCCCGGCCGCCGAATGCCCCCAGATAACCTTGTGCCCATCAATGCGATAGTCCGCCTTTAGCGCGCTGAGCAGTTCGTTGTTAATGAAGTTTGAAAAGGCCTCAGCGCCGCCATCACCATGCCAATCTGGCGAGTCTGTGGGCGTAAAATCCCGCAATCGATTTACTGAAGACAGCGCAACGATCACATGTTCGGGTATATCACCGGCTTCCGCCAAAAACTGAGCGTTATTAGCGACAAGATCGCCATAGTGGTCGCCATCCAGCACTAGTAACAACGGATATTGCCGGGAAAATTGCTCATAGTTTTCAGGTAACGACACGCGATAAGCGCGCTGTTCCTTAAGGATCTGTGATTTTATGTGTTGCTGGGGCAGCCAGTCTACTCCGGCAGTGGCCAGCGGTGACAATAAAAAACACAGGTAAAGCAGTAACATTAACCCCTTATTCATACCAACTCCGTTTGGATTGTAGTGAGAAAGATATTGGGGTCTGAATGGATTTAACAAGTACTAACAGTGTCTATAGAGCGATGTACAATTAACGCGACACGGTGTTCTAGAAGTCAGTGAGTGCGGTTCAGCGTCTCCAGTTCGCTTCTTAAAATTTCTACCCTTTGCTCCATGGGTAGCATTTGTTGGTGAGCTTCATTGTGGGGCTCAAGGTTATTTCTTGCATAAGGTTCATTCGGGCAATTCAGCATCCTTGTGGCAACAGCAACGCACACGGGTTCTTCTAACTCGTTGTTTGCAATAGGATCGTAACTTACCGTACAACCCGACAAGGCCATCAAAACGCCGCCAGAACAAACAGCAGACAACTTCTTAACGGTACTGCGTGTGAATAGTAAAGACATACTGCTCTCCCTGCTTTTTTGAAAATGATAACCCGGTCTAATGCCGGGACAACGTAGATAAACTCACCAAAGACACCACTTCTGACCTTTGCAAGCCCCCAGAGTTCACTCCCCTGATAAAGTAGCACTTCAGGCACTGCTCCGCTATACTGTCAACTGGTTAGACCAGAATCGTATTACTGCATCTCTTATGACAATCCCTAAACCGATCACGATTACCTGTTCAGACGGCGTAAAGTTAGCTGCGACACTATACCCAGCGAAGAAGCTCGCCACAGGAGCAATTATGATTGCGCCTGCAACGGGTATTGGTCAGCGTTTTTACCAACATTTTGCCAAGTTTTTGAGTGAGCAGGGCTTCGCTGTACTGACCTACGATAACCGGGGCATCGGCGAATCTGACAAACATAAACAGATCATGCGCAATGCATCACTGCAGTGTTGGGGCGAGCTAGATATGCCAGCGGTTTTGGATACGTTAAAATCCTTGTATCCTGATATACCGCTACATTTAATTGGCCATAGTGCTGGCGGGCAGTTAGTTGGCCTCATGCCTAACAGCCACCAGCTTCATAGCTTTGTTACGTTTGGGAGCTCTTCAGGTAGCTTGCGTAACTTCGACTGGCCCTACAAATTCAAAGCCCATTTCTACATGAACTGTTTTATACCGCTTACTAACCTGTTGTTTGGGCAAACTCAATCTCAATGGGTGGGAATGGGCGAGCCATTACCAAAACGCGTGGCTGCTCAATGGCAGAAGTGGTGTAACGGTCAGGGTTATGTGAAAACCGAATTTGGCAAAGGTGTAACCCGGCATTATTACGATGACCTGACTCAGCCTTCGTTGTGGTTAACAGCCACCGACGATGAAATTGCGCGTCCGCAGAACGTCGATGAAATGCTGGCTGTTTACAGCCGCATTAAAGCAGAGAAGAAGTCCCTCAACCCCACAACGTACGGCCTGAGTCATATTGGACATATGCGCTTTTTCTCGCGCCAGTGTTTGCCGTTGTGGTCGATCGCCAGTCAATGGCTACAAAAACAAACCGCATAAAAAAAGTGGGCAGTCCCTTGCCCACTAAGGGTTAAAGTGCCAATACGGTCTCGTTACCTGCAGTAATACTGGTTTCAGTTACCGCCTGGAAGGTAAATCCATCGTCCGCGTTTTCATCTGATTCTGGTTCGTCAACGTCAGCCAAACAACTAAATGCAACCGTGTAGTCACCAGCAGGTAAGTAGCCCGCTACATAGCTGTATGAGTCAGAAGCTTCATCGTAATTCACCGTGGCAATAGCGTAGGGAGACACCTCTTGCGTATCGCTTGGGTTGTCCGCATCGTCGCCTAGAACGCCCGCGTCCAGGTTTACATCACCGTAAATATACACGGCGTTTCCTACATCGCTGTCGGCTTTAACACTGCAATCCGGATGCGTAATCAAGTCAGAGGAGATGGTACCGCTCAGTGTACCGACATCGCTATTTGCAACCAGGCGTACACCGCGAGGCTTCAGGAAGTAAGTCGTAGTTTGTCCTACCGGGTCGACGACACTTTTACGCAGGTCAAACTCGACGGTGTAAGCCGCCTCAACATTAGGCAACGCAACAAAGCCATCCAGCTTCAGTTCGCCGCTTGGGACAGCAAGATCAAATGTGCCTATGTCAGTAGAAATGTAAGAGTCGTCTGTTACAACCAATCGAAGCTGCGAGTAAGTACCTAGCGGGATTTCTGTAGCAGAAACAATTTCAACAAAGGCATCGCCCTGATATTGCAGCAAATCGATTGCCATCGGATCGCCATTGCCATCGCGTACATCAAAGGTTTGATTGCCTTCTTCGCCAATCAACTCCACCGTATCGAAATACACCACCACTTCATTAGCCTGATCAACAGGGGCGTCAGAAACAGCTAATGAAAACGACGTACTATCAGGCTCGTTACCGGCGTTATTTGGGTTGCTGTCGGAACCCGAGCCCCCGCACGCAGCTAATGTACTGACCACGGCACTAATCAGGACCGCTTGGGTAATGGGTTTTAAATTGAATTGACGTAGAGACATCATAACTACTCCGGAATGCATTTATTTATCATTACAGAGAAGTGAGTATCAAAGCGTATGCCAACTACAATAAAAGTCTAATTTTCATAACGTTAGGGTGTATTTTAAGTATTACAAGATAAAGGACAGTGTGAAAGTGTTGCAAGGTGGCAACAGAAAGTACACGGTAGCGGGAAACAAAAAGGGCAACCTGATGTTGCCCTTGAAATCAGCTTCGCGGTTAAATACTAACGCGCTTGTATGGCCGGTATTCGGCCCGCCAGAAATTGCGTTCAATGCTGGCTAGCAGGTGCTCGTCGGTTTGCTCTAACGCCAGACCTTGCTGCATGGCAACTTTGGCAACAGCAAAAGCAATATCCCGACTTAGCTGGGATATTTTACGTAGCGGTGGCAACAACTCACCTTCACCCGTATTAGCTAATGGCGATGCGTCTGCCAGCGCATTACTGGCCGCCATCAGCATTTCATCACTGATCAGGCGGGCTTTAGCGGCAATCACACCAAGGCCAATACCAGGGAAGATATAGCTGTTGTTGCACTGCGCAATCGGATAGGTTTTACCATTGTACTCAACGGGTTTGAACGGGCTGCCTGTGGCGATAATCACTTCACCTTCGGTCCACTCGATGACCTGCTCAGGACGCGCTTCGACCTGACGTGACGGGTTACTCAACGGGAAGATAATCGGCATATCACTGTTGCGCTTCATAGCGTGAATCACTTGCTCTGTGAACAAGCCTGGCTGACCAGATACGCCAATTAACACGTCGGGCTGGGCGCAATTCACCACGTCCAGTAACGACGGGTATTCGCCGCTAAATGACCAGTCTTTCACTTCATCAGCGCTGTGCTGTAAGCGTTGCTGGAAGTCGCGTAACCCTTCCTGCCCTTCCATAACCAGACCGTAACGGTCGATCATAAAGATTTTCTTACGCGCTTCCGCGTCAGACAACCCTTCCTGCACCATTTGCTGGATCAGCATCTCTGCAATACCGCAACCAGCAGAGCCCGCCCCGACAAACACAATATTCATGGCCGATAGTTTGGCTTTGCGCATTCTGCATGCGGCCAGAATGGTTCCCAACGTCACTGCCGCAGTACCCTGAATATCGTCGTTAAAACAACATACGCGGTCGCGATAACGCTTCAGAAGTGGCATGGCATTAGGCTGAGCGAAGTCTTCGAACTGGATCATGGCTTCCGGCCAGCGCTTACTCACCGCGCGCATGAACATATCGAGGAACTCGTCGTACTCTTCCTGACTGATACGCGGATGACGCGCGCCCATGTACATAGGGTCGTTCAGCAGCTTTTCGTTATTGGTACCCACGTCCAGCATTACCGGCAGCGTGTAAGCAGGCGAAATCCCGCCACACGCGGTGTAAAGCGAAAGCTTACCGATAGGAATACCCATACCGCCAATTCCCTGGTCGCCAAGACCAAGAATACGTTCACCGTCGGTTACCACAATGACTTTTACTTTGCGCTTAGTCGCGTTGCGGACGATATCATCGATTTGATGGCGCTCTTCCCAACTGATGAACAAGCCGCGGGAGCTGCGATAGATATCAGAAAACTGTTCACAGGCGTCCCCCACTGTTGGGGTATAGATGATAGGCATCATCTCTTCAATGTGACGCTGAATAAGGCGGTAGAACAGGGTTTCGTTGGTATCCTGGATGGCACGCAAATAAATGTGTTTATTCAGCGGCTCGTCAAACGAGCTGTATTGCATATAAGCACGTTCGACTTGTTCTTCGATGGTTTCGTAACGGGGCGGTAATAAACCGGTAAGGTTAAAGGCGGTTCGTTCGCGCGCAGTGAACGCACTGCCTTTGTTCAGCAGCGGGGTCTCCAGTAGCGAGGGCCCCGCATGAGGGATATACAGATAGCGCTTATCGTCATCAGACATTGTAGTTAACCATTTATTTTTTTGCATTGTCGTTTGGCGCAAACGTTAGAAAATTTCCTCTACGTCTACACTTTCTTCATCCTGCTGAGCCGGATCGTCGATGTCATCTTCAAGCACATAAACGGTTGGCTCAGTGCCCCGCAGGAAATATTCGAATAGTGTGGTATGGTCAGTGCGCCGGGTCAACTTTCCACTGGTACGATCAATGCGTACGCGCACAATGTCATCAGGTACTGGCATGGGCGCTTCAGGCTCTCCATCCAGGGCAACCTGCATAAATCGTATCCAGGCAGGTTGTGCCGCATTGGCACCACTTTCTGCCCCAACCAGCGCATTACCTATCCAGCCGAAGCGCTCCGGATTGCGGGCGGCAAGGGGGCGGTTATACGCTGCACGCCCCAACTGGCGGCTCATATCATCAAAACCAACCCAGGCAGTTGCCACCAGATTACGGTTGAAACCACTGAACCAGGCATCTCGTGAATCATTGGTTGTACCGGTTTTACCGGCTAAGTCTTCGCGCCCAAGGATATTGCTGGCTCGCCAACCGGTGCCTTGCCAACCGGTTTTTTTACTGTAGCTACCATTGTAGCGCACAGCGGTTCGCATCATTTCGGCAACCAAGAAGGCATTTTGCGAAGAGATCACCTGAGGAGCAGGAATCACCTCCTCCTCTTCGCCCTGCGGTGCCATTTGCTGATTTAACTCAGCAGCCAGCAAGGCTTCAATATCAATATCCTCTTCGTTGACCGGGGTGGTTGTCTCAGTGTCTTTGTTGCACTCACCGCAGGCAACAACCGGATTGTGCTTCCACAATACTTCGCCAAATTCGTTCGACACACGGTCAATAAAATAGGGTTCAATTAAATAACCGCCGTTAGCTATCACTGCCATGCCACGCACTATTTCAAGCGGAGTATGTGAGCTTGAACCTAATGACACGGTTTCGTCGCGGTGAATATCAGCGCGGTCGAGACCAAATCGGGTCAGGTGCTCTATGGTGTTGTCGAGCCCGACGCCTCGCAGCAACCTTACTGACACAACGTTTTTCGATTTACCCAGTGCAACGCGCATTCGAATTGGGCCATCGTATTCCGCTGGCGAGTTTTGTGGTCGCCATGCGACGCCTGTGGCTTCATCCCATTCGTTGATAGGCGCATCATTAATAACGCTGGCTACGGTATAACCGTGTTCCAATGCACCGGAATAGACAAAGGGTTTAATGTTTGAACCCACCTGACGTTTAGCCTGGGTGGCGCGGTTGAACTGACTCTGATAGAAACTGTATCCGCCCACAATGGCTTGCACGGCGCCATTTTTAGGATCCAGTGCTACAAAGGCTCCTGCCACATCCGGCAATTGCGCGAGTCGCCATTGTCCGTCCATTTCACGGATATACACAACGTCGCCTGGTGACACTATGTCGCTGGCGGTTTTGGGTGGCTCGCCCTGACGACTGTCACTGATGTAAGGTCTGGCCCAATCCATCCCTTCCCACTCAATGGCCCGTTCAATGCCAGTCACATCACGGGTAACAAAACGCTGCTCTTCAACGGCAGTAACCGCAACCGGGAACACAAACCCATACGCTCCCGCGTTGTCCAGTGCCATCATTACCTGTTCTTCGGTGATATCACAGGGCCAGTCAGCATACATAGCCGGTGTATCGCAGAGTGTTACTGACGAGTCGGTTAGTTCAGTAGTCGCGTTGCCTGATGCAGATTTACCGTCTTCCTCAGGCCATAACCTGGCTACCGGCCCGCGATAACCGTGACGCTCATCATAGTCATGCAGGTTTTGCTTCACCGCGCGCTGAGCCGCTTGCTGCATGTGTGAATCTGCCGTCGCATACACCTGGTAGCCACCGGTTTCGGCCTCTTCTTTGCCGTATAGCTCAACCATTTCGTTGTAAATCAGGTCAGCTAAATACGGGGCATCGAGTTCAATTTCGGCGCCGTGTTTTTTAGCGGTTACCGGTGAATTTAACGCCTCGTCGAATTGCTGGCGGGTGATGTACCCCTCATCCAGCATACGCAGTAATACAATTCTGCGACGTTCCAGGGAACGGTCCGGGCGACTGATTGGATTTAACACAGACGGCGCTTGCGGTAACCCGGCCAGCGTTGCAATTTGGGCCAGAGTGAGTTCGTTCAGCTTTTTGCCGTAATACACTTGTGCAGCTGCACCAAAACCAAAGGAACGGTGGCCAAGTTCAATTTTATTCAGATAGAGTTCAAAAATTTCGTCTTTGGAGAGCTCTGCTTCCATGTGCAAAGCAATGAACACTTCTTTGATTTTACGGATGTAGGTTTTTTCGCGGGTCAGGAAGAATCCTCGCGCTAACTGCTGCGTAAGCGTACTGGCACCCTGACTTTTCTCACCGGTGATCACCAGGTTAATGAAAGCCCGGGTGATGCCGATAGGATCAATACCAAAGTGGTCATAAAAACGGTTGTCTTCGGTGGCCAGTATGGCTTTTTTCAGTAAATCTGGCGTTTCGTCCAGTGTTACCGGAATCCGTCTTTTGACACCGTATTGGGATATCAGTTTACCGTCGTGGGTATAGATACGCATAGGCGTCTGCAACCGCACGTCCTTCAGGATAGCAACGCTGGGCAGATCAGGTTTGATATAGAAATAGATACCCGTTAGTACAATGCTTCCGAGCAATCCGGCAATAATGCCAAGTTTTAATAAGGTTTTAATGTACTTCACGATACGATATTTCAGGGCTTTTTTGCCAAAATGACTTATATTTTATACCTAAGTGTATTTATTAGAACCATTTAATAGAAAAAAATTCAGTAACATCATATGGTAGAAATTTACGCAGGCGCGCAAAGGCACGGTTTATATGTTGAAATCGCTGTTTAAAAAGAAGCAACCACCCATTGTCGGTCTCGACATTGGGACGCGTTGTATAAAGGCAGTGGTGCTGGAAGGCAGTGAGGGTGATTACACCTTAACGGCTTTTGCTTGCGAACCCATTATTAAAGACGCGTTTAAAGAACGCGAAATCACAGACATGGAAGCGGTCAGTCTGGCATTGCGCAAAGTGCGTAAAGCGATGAAGAGCAAACTGAAGCCCGCGGCCATTGCTGTTGCTGGTGCGTCAGTGATCAGTAAAGTGGTCCATATGGAGCCAGACCAAACTGACTTTGAGCTGGAAGGCCAAATTGAAGTCGAGGCCGACAGCCTTATTCCCTACCCCCTTGAAGAAGTCTATCTGGATTTTGAAGAACTTGGCATGAGCGAAACCCATGCTGGCAAAGTAAATGTGCTGCTAACCGCTGCCCATAAAGACGTGGTCATGCTGCGCTCTACCTTGGTCCGCGAGCAGGGGTTTGAACCGCTCGTGGTCGATGTAGAAGGGTATGCACTGGGCAACGCCATTGACCACTTCTACCCGAACAAAGGGGAAGATGAGCGCGTTTGCTGTATCAATATCGGCGCCTCATTGTTGCAAATGTGTGTATGGCAATCTGGTGAAGTGGTGTACAGCAAGGAGCATAACTTTGGGGTCGACATGCTGATTCAGGACCTGGCACTGATCCACATGCAGGACCGCAAAGACACCGAAGAACAGCTAATTACCCAACAACTCCCGGCAAATTGGGAAACGGATACACTGCCGGTGTTCGCCGCTAACTTACAGCAGCAAATTAACCGCGCGTTGCAGATGTACATGAGTACCGTGCACGCCGACCGCCCGGATCGTATTTTAATATGTGGTGCGGGTGCTGTTATGCCAGCACTGGTTGACACACTGCAACAAGACCTGGGTATTGATGTCGACATTTTTAACCCGTTTACGCAAATCAAACTGGGTGACAAAGTGAACGAAGAACAGGTTAATCAACTGGCGCCTATGATGGTCATTGCTGCCGGGCTTGCTAGCAGAGGGTTTTCGTCGTGGCACATGTAAACCTCTTGCCCTGGCGTGAACAGCGCCGCCAGAAACAGAAGCAACAGTTTTTAGTGACACTGGCGCTAGTCGCCGTGTTCTGCGGCCTGATTTTTTGGTTAATTGGCCAGTTCATTGAAACGCAAATCAGTAACCAGAATACCCGCAATCAGTATCTGCAAACCGAAATTACGGCATTGGAAAGCCAAATTGCCGAAATCAAGCGCATCAAAGACAGTAAAGCTGCTATCGAACAGCGTATGGCCCTGATTGAACAACTGCAAAGCAGCAGAAACATCACCCCCAACATTCTGGATGAACTTGCCCGATTAGTCCCACCCGGTGTGAGCTTTAAATCGATGATCCGCAAAGGCGCGCAAATTGAAGTTCGCGGCACCAGCGAGTCGAACAACCGTCTGGCTGAGTTTATGCGACAGCTGGAAAAGTCCAAAGTGTTTACTGCCGGTGATTTGTCTTCCATTGTGGCCGACACCAGCGCCAGTGACGCAGTCAGTGAATTCACGCTGACCTTTTCAATTAGCCAGGTACTTGCCAACGCCCAGCGCGAGGCAGAGCAGAAAGCGAAGGGAGGCAAAAAATGAAGTTTGACGTGTCTCGCCTGAAAGAAATGAACGATCTGGATTTTGAACAGGTTGCGGTATGGCCGTTTGAAATCAAAGTTGTAGTGTCGCTGTTTGTTGCCGTTGTAATTTGTGGCATCAGTTACTTTGCGATTGTCAGCCCCAAATTACCTTTGCTTGACGCTGCGGAGAAAAAGGAAGCCGAGCTTAAACTGCAATTTGAGGCCAAGTATCGACTGGCAGTTAACTTAACCGCGTACAAACAACAATTGGCTAAAATCGAGGAAGACTTTTCCTCCATGCTCAAATCGTTACCAACACGTAACGAAACACCCGGCTTACTGGATGATATTACATACGTAGGTACCAGCGCCGGACTCACTTTCCGGTTAATTAACTGGGAAAATGAAATTCCTAAAGAGTTTTATACTGAGCTGCCGATAAAAATCGAAGTCAGTGGTGGTTATCACAATATTGGGGAGTTTGTCTCAAAGGTAGCCGGCTTGCCGCGCATTGTTACGATGCACGATTTTGAGTTAAAGGCTGAACAGGAAGGCCTGAAGCTAAGTCTATTGGCGAAAACCTATCGGGCAGCGAATACCAAGAACGAAGGGGACAAGAAATGACACCCTTACGCCTATTGGTAACACTGGCTTTGTTAGGCTTAACAGCGGGTTGCGCACCGCAAATGGACGATTTAGTTGCTTACACCAATCAGGTAAAGCAAACTACACAGTCTCGCATTGAGCCCTACCCGGAATTTACGCAGCAACCGGCATTCGTGTACAGCGCTTCTGAATTCAGAAGTCCGTTCATGCGACCCCAGCGCGATCAGGCGCCTGTTGTAACCCAGGTCAAGGCAAACTGCACGCAACCGGATTTGACCCGGGCAAAAGAGCCTTTGGAGTCTTATGGCATTGATGCGCTGCAATTGACCGGTAGTTTCCGCTCTAATGGCGCTGACTGGGTATTGTTTAAAACCAATGACGGTAATTTGTACCAGGCGAAAGCCGGGAATCGAATTGGATTGTTTTTTGGCAAGATTATTAACGTAAAAAACAACAGCGTGATCATTGAAGAGTTAGTGCCTGATGGCACCGGATGCTGGCAGCGCAAAGAAACAACGCTCGCGATGGGTTCGTGAGCAGGAGAAGAACAAGATGTCTAAGCGATATATCTTTAACGAAAGACTCAACAAGCGTAGCAGACGCCGCTCCTGGTTTGTGGGATTAGCGGTAACGCTGTTGCTGGCGAATGTCGTTGCCTCTGAGTTAAATGCGCAGGAATCTCCGCAATTACTGAACCCAAACGCCGCTGAACAAACCGTATTTCAGTCTACCCTGAAGGATATTGCTTTCACTCGCAGTGCTAATCAAAGCGCTGTGACCACCTTCACCTTTTCAAACAGCAAAGGCCAACCGCAGCTCATTGAAGCAAAAGGGAAGTTAGTACTTACTCTTCCTAAAACTGAACTAGGTAAAGACCAGCTGGTAGAGTTAGATGTCACCGAATTTGGTACACCTGTTACCATCATTGAAACATTTCAGGAAAAAGAGTCCTCTCGCGTAGTGTTTAACTACGAAGGAAAAGTGGTTGCCAACGCAGAGCAGGACGGAAAAATACTGCGCGTCTCTATTTCGCCAATGAGCGAAGAGCAGGTAGCAAATCTTGAACGCAGTCAGTACGAAGGTGAGCCCATTTCCTTGGATTTTCAGGATGTGCCGGTCCGTCAGGTATTGCAAATTATCGCCAAGGTAAATGGCTTTAACCTGGTCACCACCGATACGGTAAGTGGCAATGTGACCATTAGCTTAACGGGCGTGCCGTGGGATCAGGCGCTGGATATGATTCTAAAGATCAAGGGCCTGGACAAGCGCCGCGAAGGCAACATTTTGCTGATTGCGCCTAGCGAAGAACTATCGCAAAGGGAAACTCAAAAGCTGCAAAGCGACCAGCAGGTAGCACAACTGGCGCCATTATCCTCTGCCAGCATTACCGTTAATTACGCTAAGGCCGCTGAACTGGCGAATATCCTCAAAGCCAACGAAGGCAGCGGTGGCATTCTTACCGAGCGCGGTACGGTAACGGTTGATGAGCGCACCAATACCCTGCTCGTGCGCGATACCATTGAGTCAATTGATGAAGCGCGCAAAGTGATTGCTTCACTGGATATTCCGGTTAAGCAGGTGTTGATTGAGTCTCGCATGGTGACAGTACGCGACAATGTAGGCGAAGACTTCGGTGTACGTTGGGGCTTCTCCGATCGCCAGGACGACAACGGCGTGTCGGGCTCACTTGAGGGTGCTGAAACAATTTCTGGCGGTGTAGTGCCGGATTTAGGTGATCGCCTGAACGTGAACCTGCCAGTCACCAGTGCAGCCGGTGCGATTGGCTTTCAAATAGCCAGCCTGGCAGACGGCACAATTCTGGACTTGGAATTATCAGCGCTGGAAACCGAAAACAAAGGTGAGATCATCGCCAGTCCGCGCATCACCGTTGCAAACCAACAGGAAGCTTATATTGAACAGGGTACCGAAATCCCTTATTCACAAGCGACTTCTAGCGGTGCGACATCGGTAGAATTCAAAAAAGCGGTATTAAGCCTGAAAGTAACCCCGCACATTACCCCCGACAATCGTATTATTCTGGATTTGGTAGTCACTCAGGATACGCGTGGCGAAACCGTTGCGACTGCAACCGGTGATGCCGTAGCGATTGATACGCAGGAAATCAAAACCCAGGTGCTGGTCGAAAATGGCGAAACCATTGTATTGGGTGGTATTTTCCAGCAAGTGAACAGCAACGATGTCAGCAAGGTGCCTCTGTTTGGTGATTTACCTGTCGTTGGTGCGCTATTCAGAAACAGTTCAACGGTGTATCAGAAACGCGAACTGCTCATTTTCGTTACGCCCAAAATTGTAACGGAAGACTTTTAATCGAGAACAGGCCGGGCAAAATGCCTGTTCAAACAACCAGACAAGCCGTACATACCCGCCTTTTCAGGTCGCTACGGCTTTGATTTCCCCGATATATTCAAAACATCTGCCCCAATGTTGCAACAAAACTTGCATAGAGGTCTGAGAAACTGAGATAATCCCGCCCTCGAAATTTTTACGAGGTTTTATGTATGTGCTTATTAGCGACAAAATAAGCACGTGTGAATGGGTGGTTGAGGAACTCAGGCAACGCTGCCCTTAACATTGATAAGTTGTGAAATAAGCAAATATGGCTGAAAAACGTAATATCTTTTTGGTTGGTCCAATGGGCGCAGGTAAAAGTACCATTGGTCGTCACTTAGCAGATGAACTACATCTGGAATTCTACGATTCTGATCAGGAGATTGAACGTCGCACTGGCGCTGATATTACCTGGATTTTCGATTTAGAAGGCGAAGAAGGTTTCCGTAAGCGCGAAGAGAACGTCATTAACGACCTTACCGATAAGCAAGGTATTGTGTTGGCTACCGGTGGTGGCTCGATCATGACGAAAGCGGTGCGTAACCGTTTATCAGCTCGCGGTATCGTAGTGTATTTACAAACAACTATCGACAAGCAGGTCGCAAGAACACAACGCGATAAGCGTCGTCCATTGTTACAAAAGGACGATCCAGAGCAAGTATTAAGAGATCTTGCTGAAAAGCGTAATCCACTTTACGAAGAAGTCGCTGATTACGTAGTCGATACCGATGATCAGTCTGCACGCGCAGTCGCAAATCAAATCATCAGCAAAATTGGATTATAAATTTCTTTAGGAGCTACTTCGATGTCAATCTTAACTGTAGAACTTGACGATCGTAGCTACCCCATCCAAATAGAAGCCGGCTTATTAAATCAAGCCGGCTTTTTTGTGCCTTATATTAAAGGACCGCGGGCAGTTATCGTCACCAACGAAACCATTGCACCGCTGTATTTGGAGAAGGTAATTGCAGCCTGTGGCGATAAAAACGTCGACGTTGTCACGTTGCCCGACGGCGAACAATACAAAACACTGGAACAATATGGAGTGGTCATGACCCGCCTGCTGGAAATGAATGCAGCGCGAGACACCACACTCATTGCGCTTGGTGGCGGTGTTATTGGCGACCTGTGTGGTTTTGTGGCTGCCACCTACCAGCGAGGCGTGCCATTTATTCAGGTGCCCACCACATTGCTCTCTCAGGTAGATTCTTCTGTGGGCGGTAAAACTGCCGTTAACCACCCACTGGGCAAGAACATGATTGGTGCCTTCTACCAACCTATTCTGGTCGCTATCGATATCGATACTTTGAACACCCTGCCGGCACGTGAATTCTCGGCTGGCATGGCAGAAGTCATTAAATACGGCATTATCTATGACAGCGCCTTTTTTGAGTGGCTGGAAGCCAACCAACAAGGCCTGAAGGATCTGCAGCAAGCAGAGCTTGCCCATGCAATCTTCCGCTGCTGCCAAATCAAAGCTGAAGTAGTTGCACAAGACGAGCGTGAAGGCGGTATTCGTGCATTGCTTAACTTAGGGCACACATTTGGTCATGCCATCGAGGCCGAGCAAGGCTATGGTAACTGGCTGCACGGTGAAGCAGTTGCGGCTGGTATTATCCTTGCTTGTAAGACAGCAGAGAAGCTGGATTGGCTAACACCGTCAGAAACCCGTCGTGTGGCGGAGCTGCAACAGGCATTTGCATTGCCCGTTGAAGGCCCGGAAACCATGACATACAGCGATTACATGCGTCACATGGCCCGCGACAAAAAAGTCGAAGCCGGACACATTCGCTTTGTCATCCCACAAGGCATCGGTCATGCGGTGGTTACCAAAGATGTTAGTGAAGCCATACTCACTGAACTACTGAGCCAACCTGCTGGTTAATAACGGGCTTTAAAGGGTGAATCCGTGTCGTCTGAACTGCATGACAGACTTGAATATCTGGTCAATTATTCGTCTCAGCTAATTTTTGTTAGCGGAGACTCTATTGCAGAACAGCAACGCACGCTGGAGTCGTTTGTATTTCAGCAGGCCGACAACACCGAGCTGGCATTTATAACCGCGAATGACGACATGCAGGTCACCGATTACCGTCGGGATGTGTGTCGTCAGTTACTCGGTCAGGTCATTGGCAGCTATGTGCGCCCGCTCAACGAACTATTGGCTGACCTGAATCATCACAACGGTCCGGTCCTGATCACCATTACCAATGCGCAGTTCCTGCCAAACCAATTCCTGCAAGAGTTGTGGGAGTTGGTTCTGCAAAGCCGCTTTGCCAACAACAAACAACACCTGAACGTGCTGCTGTTTGGTGAGTCAGAGTGGGCGGAACAAGCTAAACAATGGCTGCCGGCTAAAAATACCGACACACCCTTACTTATCAGCAGTCAGTCTGTGACTCGCGACAACTACGGTAGCGACGTCGACAAACTGCTGGCTCAGCGCCGCGCAGCCTTTGACCGCTACCGCCAGGCCAAAGGTCAGGCACATATTGAAACCCGGCCCAACAGACT
>NZ_CFIDRX010000097.1:0-16105 GCF_984433645.1 Marisediminitalea sp. | reverse complement strand
CCCCATTCATATTGGGCGTGGTCGTAAATACGTGACGCATGTGAGGGATATTGTTCAGCGGAAAAGCCAATGGGATCTGCCTTGTGTGGCAATTGATGTCCATGGGCATCTTTGAGCTGGTACTTATAACGTTCTCCGGCTTTCAGCCCTGGTATTACAAGTACCCAATAGCCCAACTCAGTTTTCTGCATTGGATGGCAGCGACCATCCCAACAGTTAAAATCGCCAATCAACGACACCGCGGAAGCATTAGGCGCAAATACCGCAAACCGTACTGCAGAAACGGACTCCTCTCCCACGTTAACAGTAACCAATTGCGCGCCAGCCTGACGATAAAGATTCTGAGGCTGATGGTCGATAAAATGCACAGCGTGATACGCATCCTGCTGAAACTGGTAAGGGTCGCACACTTCCACAGCTTCATGACCAAGCTCTGCAATGTAGCGATACCCCGTATCGGGATTTACCCCGTCAACCTGCCCTTTGAATAACCCGGATGATTCAACTGACGACAAACGCCCTAACGGTGACTTGGACTTTGCGTCAATCACCGTGATCGCAGTGGCGCCCGGATACCAAACTTTCACTTCTGCGCCGTTTTTATTGTATACCGGCCCTAAAACAGAAAAAGGCTGACTACACTCAGCCTTGGCAAGTTGCCCTTCATACTGCATGCATAACTCCTGCAACGCTTGCCCGCAGGCAAGCTTTAAAATTACTGACTAGCCTGCTGCCGACCAGCTTGTATTCGATTAGCCAACGATACAATAGTCTCGTCGCTAAAGATATCCTCTAAATCACGGCTTAACTTCCTGCGCCAGTTGGGATATTCCATAAACGTACCCGGTACGTTAACCGGTTTATCCATCTCCAGCCAGTCTTCAAGCTGAAGGCTTAACAACGCGCTACTGCCATGTGCCATATGCACCTGCATGGCCTGATTGAGCGTTCGTGTCATACCGACGTAATTCACATCACGGCTTATTTCGTCGCCAATCATGTGGTGACCGTGCAACGTATCCAGGATAGCTTGCTTGTCTTCGTGTCTGGAAGCATACAGTGTTTGCAGTACTTCCTCGTCGGTATACAATCCAAGCTCTTTGCCCAATTCCAGATCAAGGCAGTGCCAATAACCAATTAAGGTTGGCATATCGTGGGTAGTTAACGTTGCCATACTTTGTTCAGGATAATGAGACGGTGAAAAATACCCGCCATCTTCGGCCTGCTCAAAGAAAAATACGCGATAGGAATAAACGCCGTTGTCGGCCAGTTTTTGTTTAATTTCCTCTGGTACGGTGCCTAGGTCTTCACCAATGACCAGTGCCTGGTGTCGGTGACTTTCCAGTGCCAGAATAGCCAGCAGATCGTCGACCGGATAATACAGATACCCTCCGTCGCGGGCGTGATCGCCCTTAACAACCCACCACAATCTCAACAGACCCATTACATGGTCAATGCGCAAGGCCCCTGATGATTTCATGTTGGTAGAAAACAAATCAATAATAGGTTGATACGCTTGTTGATATAGCTTTGCCGGATCCATCGGCGGTAAGCCCCAGTTTTGCCCCAACGGACCAAGAATATCTGGCGGAGCCCCTACACTTGCACCGGTACAATACAGCGACTTATTACCCCAAATTTCCGCGCTGCCTTCACTCACACCCACGGCCAGGTCCCTGTAAATACCAATCCCCATACCCGCATCAATAGCAGCTCGGTTAGCCATTTCCAATTGCAGCGACGCTTGCCACTGCAGGAACATGTAAAACTTCACGCGTTTGGCGTGCTTTTTCGCAAATGCGGTGACATCCGGACTGTGAAAATCGCGCCATCCTTCTGGAAATACAGGCCAGCCCCAGGCTTCTTTACCCGCGTCCTGTAAGTGTTCCTGAATAGCATCGAACGTAGCCAGCATAGCCAGGCTTTCGCCCCCTTCTTCTACAAAGGCTTTGAACGCTTTATTTTGCTTGGTGTTTTTCTTTAAGTAGCGATCATAATAAACCTCAAACAAAGGCTTCAATGCTTGCATTTTAAGGGCAGTCACACTGGCGTAATCAACATAATCAACGGCTTTTGCTTGTTGCAATTGTTGCTGGAAGCTTTCGCTTTTCACTACAGACTGCACCGAAGGATCGTCAAAACAGTCCACTGCACTGACGTCGATATACAGGTAATTCAGCCACCGTCTTGATGACGGTCCATAAGGGCTGCAAGCATCCGGGTTGGCCGGGTATAGCGCGTGTATCGGATTTAACCCGATAAACCCCGCCCCTTGAGAGGCAGCTTGCTTAACCAGTTGGGCCAGATCGGTAAAATCGCCTATACCCCAATTCTGCCGGCTGCGAAGACAGTACAATTGGACACTCAGGCCCCACTCTTTTTTGCCGGCATTAATCGCTTCTGGCTTATAGCAGGATGCCGGTGCAATGATAACGCGCATGGTTGCCAATGACTCTTCGTCAATAATAAGCGAAAGCTGGTGGTAACCAAGCGGCAGTGTTACATCTACTGTGACGGCATATTCGTGATATTCCGTCTCTTCCATCTCTGCTACATTAAGCAAAGTATGCTCAACAGGAATAACATCACTTGTAAGTTGCTGGCCGTCTTCTTGCGCAATTGCCAGTGTAAAGGTGTCATTTACCAAAGAAATCGGTAAACGCAATCGAATCATTATCGGGTGATCTTGTCTAACTACCTGAACCGGGTCGAGTGGCTGTTGCCAAATCTCGGCAATTTCCTTGTCCAGTTGTGAAGAAATTGCAGCTTCGGTACTGATGTCGTAACCGAGAGCCTGAAGCAGTTTCGCTTTACTGTCTTCAGAAATAGTCGCAGGATTACCCCACGCATCAACATAGTGGGTTTCAACGCCGCGCATTTCGACAAGCTTTTGCAAAACTTGATTGGTCATGGGTGTTTCCTGTTTATAAATACTGGATTGCCTCTCACCTTCAAAGGGTGTTGGCAATATGGCCTTTTCTCAATACGCTACATTATTGTAGAAGTTATTCTGGCGCGAAATTGAATACGTTTGCATTAACACGTTATGTACATTATTTATACAAGTTAATCCTAAAACCTGTAGGTTAATTTTGTAATTTTGCAACATTTTTGCATTAAAATTTTGCCTTGTCTGTAAATTTGATCCATACTTTACGTAATTATTTTTCACAATTTAACCTAATACTATAGAGGCATGTTATGACAATACGCGTTGGAATCAATGGGTTCGGTCGAATTGGCCGTCTAGTCATGCGCGCTGCAGCAAGCAGAGACGACATCGAAGTTGTAGCAATTAACGACTTACTTGAACCAGACTACATTGCTTATTTACTTAAGTACGACTCAACTCACGGCATTTTCGGCGCAGAGATCAGCGTCGACAACGGTCATTTGATTGTAGACGGAAAAACCATCCGCGTAACGTCAGAACGTGATCCAGCAGCATTAAAATGGTCTGAAGTTGATGTTGACGTTGTCGTTGAATCGACTGGTTTGTTCCTGACCAAAGAAACCGCGAGCAAGCACTTGGAAGCGGGCGCGAAGAAAGTGGTTATGTCTGCGCCTTCTAAAGACGATACGCCTATGTTCGTTATGGGTGTTAACCACGATAGCTACGAAGGCGAAACTATCGTATCGAATGCGTCGTGCACAACAAACTGTCTTGCTCCTATTGCTAAAGTGCTGAACGACAACTTCGGTATTGTTGACGGCCTGATGACAACAGTTCACGCGACCACGGCAACGCAAAAAACCGTTGATGGTCCTTCTGGTAAAGACTGGCGTGGTGGCCGCGGTGCGGGTCAAAACATCATCCCATCTTCTACCGGTGCAGCAAAAGCAGTAGGTAAAGTTATCCCGGCACTAAACGGTAAACTGACTGGTATGGCATTCCGTGTACCTACTCCTAACGTGTCTGTTGTTGACCTGACAGTAAACCTGGCCAAGCCAACCTCTTACGCTGATATCTGTAAAGTGATGAAAGAAGCGTCTGAAGGCGAACTTGCAGGCATTCTTGGTTATACCGAAGATGCAGTGGTATCAAACGACTTCGTTGGCGACGCACGTACCAGTGTATTTGACGCAGAAGCCGGTATCGCATTAACAGATACCTTTGTAAAAGTCGTATCTTGGTACGACAACGAGTGGGGTTACTCAAACAAGGTACTTGACCTGGTTCAGCACATCAGCAAGTAACTGATTAACCGAAATTAATCATTTAAAGGTGCGATTTTACTCGCACCTTTTTTATTTGTAGGGCAAGATAATCTGCTCGGAATTATTATTTAACTAGCTCAAAAGTGAAGATTTTCTTTTTCACAGCAATACCTCGGAGACCGAAAGGATGCAATCAACGTACTTCCACACCGAAATAAAAAACGGCATTGAATACCTCATTATCGAGAACGAGGTGGCAACGTGTCGTATTAGTTTGTTTGGTGGTCATGTACTGTCATTCATCCCTAAAAGGGATAACCGGGACCGGTTGTGGGTTAGTCCACTTGCCTTTTTAAATGGCGAACGTCCTATTCGTGGTGGCGTACCGGTTTGTTGGCCTTGGTTCAGCGATGATCATGGACAAGAAAAAGGCGAACTACCTGCTCACGGATTTCTGCGTACTCAGCACTGGGCTGTAAAGCAAACAGACAGTACTGAAACGCTGAGTAAAGTTGTGCTTATTCCAGGTACAACAAAGGGCAAAGGTTTCGAGTTTGATGCCTCCGTAGAACTCATTGTTGAAGTAGGCGAGTCGCTGACAATGACATTAGTCACAGAAAATACCGGTGACGTGCCCTTCTCTTTCAACTGCGCACTGCACACCTATTTTGATGTAGAAAATATTAAAGACGTTGAGCTCAAAGGCCTGTACGGAGAATACAAAGACAAACTGTCGGATTGGGAAATACTAAACACACCAACAGCTTATACTATTGAAGGCGAAGTCGACAGGATTCACCTTGAAGCCATTCCCAGTGTCGTAATTGAACGTGACCAGTCCGACTATATTACAATTGAATCATCTCAACACGATAGCCTAGTGGTATGGAACCCCTGGCAAGGCGCTGCAACCATGAGTGATATGGATGCATTCTCTTATAAACAAATGGTGTGCGTCGAGACCGCTATTACGCAAGGGAAGCAGTTATTACCGGGTGAGAAATGCGCAATGCGACAGAAAGTGAGTTAGCATTTCCTGTCAAGTTTCTTTACAAAATTTTAAATTTGTCGCTGTAAAACCGTAATTCATCTTATTTCCAGTATAATAAAATACTGTTTTATAAGCATATACGATTATTGTGTAAATATTGGCCTGAAGATTGCGTTATTTCTGTCGGCTAGTAGTAATAAGTATTGGAGAAGTAATTTATTTAGCCTCTATTTTGAAGTTTAGACGGAACTGAGTTCATCTCGGAGGATATTATAATGCGAAAAACGGCAATAGCCTTATTGGCAGGCTTAGGGTTATTAATTTCAAATGCAGCAAACGCTCACCTTGTCTCGTTCGGTTGGAAAGATCAGGGCAACGGCACTGTAATTTTCTATGGCCAACACTGGCATGGTGACCAATCTGGTCCATCCACGGCAAATGGTGGTGTACGCATAGGTGTTTGGGATTCGAACGTCTCAGCCGCTGCTCAGGCAACTAACACCTGGCAGCTATTTCAATGGGTAGGTCACATCAACAACTGGGGCGGTACAACAGCTCAAAACGATTTACTGGTCACAAACGGTGAATTAGACGGCTGGGCACCAGATGTAGGCAATTTCACAAACTCATCAAGTGACAACGACTGGTTTTACACCATACCTTTCGTAATTGGTAACGGTACATGGGGTTTATTCACCGGTACTAACTGTTGTATTGATACCATGTCTGTTCCTGGCGAGTTTACCCTGACAGGGATCTCATCTATTCCTGACGGCACTGGCCCTGGTAATGCGCCACCTTCGACGGCAAGTGCGCCAGGCTCTGTTGCGCTATTGGGTTTAGGTTTAGCGGGACTGTTAGCCCGTCGTAAATTCACGAAGTAGCAGCTACCGTTTACCATGCAGTGCTGAATTAGCACAAGCAGAAAAAAAGCCGTCGTTACAATGTAACCACGGCTTTTTTAATATGTGTTGAATAGCAAGTATTAAACCTTAGCACCTTCTACAGCTTCTTTTGCTAATTGAGTAATACGTGCCCAGTCACCGCTGTTAATAGCATCGTCTGGCGCAACCCATGAACCACCTACGCATTTCACGTTCTTTAATGCGAGGTAGTCATTGTAGTTGCCTAAACCGATTCCGCCTGTAGGGCAGAAGGTAATGTCTGGGAAAGGACCACTAATAGATTTAATTGCCTTAACGCCACCTGACGCTTCCGCTGGGAAGAACTTCAAATAGCTATAACCGGCATCCTTCGCTTTCATCAGGTCTGATGTAGATGAAATACCTGGAATCAATGGAATTTCACATTCCTGCCCTGCTTTCAATAAATCGTCAGTCATACCCGGGCTAATGGCAAACTTCGCACCCGCTTCTACAACTGCTTTCAATTGTTGAGCATTGGTAACAGTACCAGCACCAATTAATGCATCAGGTACTTCAGTTGCAATCCGTTTGATCACGTCAAGTGCAGCAGGTGTACGCAAGGTCACCTCAAGCACTTTAATACCACCGGCCATTAATGCGTGCGCAAGAGGGACTGCATTTTCTACATCATCAATTACCAATACTGGTACTACAGGTCCCGCCGCAAAAATGTCAGCTGGCGAACATTTCCAATTTGTCATAGAGTCAACTCGCAATCTGTTGTTGTAAATACGCTGATGCACCTAACAAACCATGGTCTGGTTCATTAATCAGGTATGTTGGAATAGGTTGTACGTAATGTTTCATGCGTCCTTTTGCTTCAAATCGCGCTCTGAAATCACTGTTCATTAGCAACTCAGTGAAGCGTGTGGCAATACCGCCACCAATAAATACACCGCCGGTTGTGGCCAGATTTAATGCCAGGTTACCTGCAAAACTGCCCATAATTCGACAAAATTGCTGTAGTGCTGCGAGACACGTCTCACATTCACCGTTCAAGGCTTTTTCTGTCACTTGTGCGGGCTCAGTTACGCTTAACGTCTCACCAGCATGCAGTGCCAGCGCTTGATATATGTGTAACAAACCACGACCAGACAGCACGTCTTCTGCTGACACTCGGTCCAGCTTGCCCTGCAAATAACGCCAAACAACCAGGTCAGTCTCATCCACAGGCGCAAAATCCACATGGCCACCTTCGCCGTCCAGCGTCGTCCAACCTTGATCAGACAGTTGCATGTGCTCAACACCAAGGCCAGTGCCCGGACCAAACACCACAACATTTCCCTGAGGGTTAGCCGTGCCAGATCCAATTTGTACCAGTTGTTCACCGCTTAACACAGGCAGCGAATGCGCCACCGCGGTAAAGTCGTTAATAACAAATAAAGCATCAAGGTTTAATTGCTGCGTTAACGCGCGTTGAGAAAACACCCAACTATGGTTGGTCATTGCCACTTCGTCACCGGTAACCGGACACGCAATGGCAATACACCCCGCGCTGAATGACGTGTCAACGTCACTAAAATACTGCTTCAAGGCCAAATCAATGGTGGCAAAATCGTTACACAGATATTTGCGAATATTTGCTATACCATCAGCAGTGACAGTGGCAACACGAATATTTGTGCCGCCAACATCCGCTACAAAATAGCCGCTCATACACGTTGCTCCTGGTCGTAGAACAGCGTACATGCGCCCTCTTCCGCACCAGTGATCACACCGCGCATACCGCCAAACATTTCACGTCCCATACCTTGGTGTACGTCGGTCAGATCAGCCACCTTCGCAGTACGCTGCGCCAGCGTCGCTTCGTCAACACACAGTGTTAATTCACCCGTCGCAGTATTCAGTTCGATAATATCGCCTGATTCTACCTTGGACAGTAACCCGCCCAGATAGGCTTCAGGGGTAACATGAATGGCTGCAGGGACTTTACCAGAAGCACCAGACATACGACCATCCGTTACAAGTGCAACTTTAAATCCGCGGTCCTGTAACACACCTAATGGTGGTGTCAGGCGGTGCAACTCCGGCATGCCGATAGCGGCAGGCCCCTGGAAGCGAACAACAACAATGCAGTCCTTATCCAAATCACCAGCTTTAAACGCAGCATCCAATTCATACTGATCTTCAAATACCACTGCTGGCGCTTTGATATGACAAACGGGGTTTTTAAGCGCAGATGTTTTAATAACTGCTCGGCCCAAATTACCACTCAGTACGCTCAAACCACCGTCTGGCTTAAAGGGTTCAGATACTGTTGCAAAGACTTCTTTGTCGTGTGATTTAGTCGGGCCATCCCGCCATACCAACTCGCCATCTTCCAGTACAGGCTCTTTGGTGTATTGCTCAAGGCCATCGCCACAGATGGTTTTCACGTCGTTGTGAATCAAACCATTGTCTAACAGCTCTTTAAACAACAATGCCATACCGCCGGCAGCAACAAAGTGGTTGATATCAGCAGATCCATTCGGATAAATACGGGTTAACAATGGCACCGCATTCGATAAATCAGAGAAGTCATCCCAGTTAACAATGATGCCAGCTGCGCGAGCTACTGCAATTAAGTGCATGGTGTGGTTGGTTGAGCCACCCGTTGCCAACAATGCAACTATACCGTTTACTACGGCTTTTTCGTCGACGATATGACCGATTGGCGTGTAGTTATCGCCTAAATCTGTCAGGCGAGTTACCTGGCGAGATGCCGCTCTGGTCAATTCATCACGCAGCGCTGTGCCCGGATTAACAAATGAAGAACCCGGCAGGTGCAAGCCCATCATTTCTACCACTAACTGGTTGCTGTTCGCCGTACCGTAGAAAGTACAGGTACCTGCCGAGTGGTAAGACTGAGATTCAGCTTCCAATAATTCGTCACGACCCGCTTTACCTTCAGCAAACGCCTGGCGAACACGCGCTTTTTCTTTATTAGGTAGTCCACTAGGCATCGGCCCCGCTGGTACAAATACCGTGGGTAGATGACCAAAGCTCAACGAACCGATAAGTAGTCCCGGCACGATTTTATCGCAGATACCCAGCATCATGGCACCGTCAAACATATTGTGAGACAAGCCTACTGCGGCACTTAACGCGATGACATCACGGCTCATCAGGCTGAGTTCCATGCCCGGGTTACCCTGAGTTACACCGTCACACATAGCCGGTACACCGCCCGCGAATTGGGCAACACTGCCTACTTCTTTAACCGCATCCTTGATAATTTGCGGATACGTTTCGTATGGCTGGTGCGCTGACAACATATCGTTATAAGACGATACAATCGCGATGTTCGCTTTGGTCATACTGCGCAAATCAGATTTTTCTTCCTGATTACACGCAGCGAACCCGTGTGCCAGGTTACCGCAAGACAGCACGCCACGGTGTGGACCCTGACGACGCGCTTTGTCGATTTTAGCCAGATACGCCTGACGGGTAGCACGGCTTCGCTCGATAATTCGTTGTGTTACGTCATTAATTTGTGAATTCATGCTGTTCTCCTACGGCGCCCACTTTAATGTCACCTGCGCAGCGTTCACAACAGCTACGATGGGCTTTTCGGCTGCTGACGCATTCGCCAGCGCATCATTCAAAACGTCACGTTTTTTATCACCTGTCAGGTGAAGAAAGATATTCCGGCTCGACACAATAGCTGGCAACGTTAAAGACATACGCTGATGTGGCGCTGTCGTTGGCTGAGTTGCAATACACACTCTGCCACTGTTCATATCCAAACCGGCTTCAAGCTGCTCACTACAGGGGAACAGAGAAGCCGTGTGACCATCTTCGCCCATGCCCAAAATGAGCACGTCGAAAGGTTGAGACATTGTAGCCAGTCTGGCTTCACAGTCTAATACTGCGTCCGCGGCATCAGACTCCGCTGATTTCATGTCAACAAAGCGCGCTGCTGCCGCTTTGCCCACCATCAGGTTTTGCTTAACCAGCTTGGTGTTGCTGGCATCGTCCTGCTCATCAACCCAACGTTCATCTACCAGAGAAACATCTACGTTTGACCAGTCGATATCAGCGTTACACAGCGCCTGAAATAATGGCAGTGGCGTGCGTCCGCCACTCACCATCAAACTGGCTTTGCCTCGGGATGCAATCGCATCTGACAGCAGTCTAGCAATGTCATCAGCAAATGCCGTATTTAACGCCTCAGCGCTTTCATATACAGATTCAATTAATGCCATAACTACTTTTTCTTGGTAATTTTGCTTTCGTACCAGCTGCGATCTTCGCGAGCCAGCAATCCAATAGACGCAACCGGGCCCCATGTACCAGCCTGATAAGGCTCTGGTGGCTCGTTAGTGCTATCCCATGCAGCAAGAATCGAATCGACCCATTTCCAGGCTTGTTCAATTTCATCGCGACGAACGAACAGTGCCTGATTACCTAACATCACCTCAAGCAACAGCTTTTCGTAAGCATCCGGAATACGCTCATCGGAGAACGCTTCAGAGAAACTCAGGTTTAGTTTAGATTTTTGCAGGTCCATAGAACCAGAACTGGTTAATCCCGGTACTTTATTCATTACCGTGATCTCTACGCCTTCATCAGGCTGTAAGCGAATTACCAGCTTGTTTGGCGGCAGATTTTTGAAGCTGTCGCTGAACATGTTGTGAGGCTGTCGTTTGAAATAGATAACAACTTCAGACACTTTAGTCGGCAAACGTTTACCTGTACGCAGGTAAAACGGCACACCGGCCCAACGCCAGTTGTCGATTTCAGCCTTAATAGCAACAAACGTTTCCGTTTTACTTACTGTGTTGGCGTCATCTTCTTCCAGGTAACCGGGTACTTCTTTACCTTTAACGAAACCAGATGTGTACTGGCCTCTTACGGTAACGTCATTAATGTTAGAAGAATTAATAGGACGCAGTGCACGCAGCACTTTCAGCTTTTCATCACGAATACTGTCGGCATTCAGTGTTGTTGGCGGCTCCATAGCAACCAGACTCAGAATCTGCAGCAAGTGGTTTTGAACCATGTCACGCATCTGACCGGCGTCATCGAAATAACCCCAACGCCCTTCAATACCTACTGACTCAGCAACGGTGATTTGAACATGGTCAATACAGTTGTGGTCCCAGTTAGTAGTAAAGATTGAATTAGCGAAACGCAGGGCAATCAGGTTTAGAACCGTTTCTTTACCCAGGTAGTGGTCAATACGATAAATCTGGCTTTCGTCAAAGTATTCAGCCACTTGCTCATTAATGACTTTTGACGATTTAAGATCGTGACCAATGGGCTTTTCCAGCACCAGACGAACGCTGGAATCAATAATATTGCAACCGTGCAGACCACGACAAATATCACCGTAAATCGCTGGCGGGGTTGCCAGGTAACACACCATTGTGCGCTCTGCATTTACGTGTTTTTCTAACGCGCTGTAACTGGCGATATCTTTCATATCGATTTGCGCGTAAGCCAAGCGTGCCTGGAAACGTTCCCAGGTTTCTTCACAAATGGTCTCACCGGCAAATTCGTCCAGTGCAGCACGAACGTCTTCAACGTAACCTTCGTTAGTTTGTTCCTGGCGGGCAACACCAATCAGTGTTGAGTCGGGATGTAACAAACCTGCTTTTTCCAACTGATACAGCGAAGGTAACAGCTTGCGTCGTGAAAGGTCACCTTTGGTGCCAAACAACACAAAATCACAGGCTTCAAAAGAACTATCCATCACCATGTAATCGGCCTTATCTCAAATTGTTCGGATAGCGTCAGGCGTAGTCTTACGCTATCGGGGTATTTTGTTGCCATATAGTTAACAACAAATGTAGTAAAATTACAACTTATCATTCCGGATGAATTTATAACGGTGGGTGATATTACGCTACAGGCCCCGCCACAGCAGTTTCATTTTGGAAATCGATGCTGTAAATAATGTTAAAAAATTACATTTTTCTTGTACGTTCTTTCATATTCAGTAGTATAACGCATGGGAAAACACACTATTTTACTGAAGTGTAACTGCAAGAATATGAATATTTTAGAAAAAATAACACAACATAAATCGGCGTTCAGTAAGTCAGAACGCAAAGTGGCAGAAGTAATACTGGCAAACCCTCAATCTGCAATTCACTCCAGTATAGCAACATTGGCTAAAATGTCAGACGTTAGCGAGCCAACGGTAAATCGCTTTTGTCGGCGCCTGGATACCAAGGGCTTCCCGGATTTTAAGCTGCATTTAGCGCAAAGTCTGGCCAACGGTACGCCTTACGTTAACCGCCACGTTGATGAGAATGACGGCCCTGACGAGTACACAACAAAAATTTTCGAATCTACCATGGCCTCACTGGAAGTCGCGCGACAATCTGTGTGTGTAAATACCGTTAATCGCGTAGTCGATTTGCTTACACAGGCGCAGCGTATTTCATTTTTCGGACTGGGTGCATCTGCGTCTGTTGCACACGATGCCCTGAATAAGTTTTTCCGCTTCAACGTGCCGGTTGTCTACTTTGAAGACATCCTGATGCAGCGCATGAGCTGCATGAACTGCGGTTCGGGTGATGTGGTTGTACTGATCTCACATACTGGCCGTACCAAAAGTCTGGTGGAAATCGCGCAAATTGCTAAAAACAACGACGCCACTGTGGTAGGGATTACTTCGGCGAATAGTCCGCTGGCCCAGGAGTGTACGTTTGTGCTATCTCTCGAGGTACCAGAAGACACCGATATGTATATGCCGATGGCGTCTCGTATAGCTCAATTAACGTTAATCGACGTTCTCGCAACCGGATTTACGCTGCGTCGCGGCAACAAATTCCGTGAAAACCTGAAACGTGTGAAAGACACCTTGCGAGGCTCGCGATTTGAGAAACGCGGCGGCTAACCCCTAAGTACCGATTCATATCAAAAAGAGGCTTACCAGCCTCTTTTTTTGTATCTGTTTTCAACTAGCCACCTGCCCTTTATAATTTGCAGTGTAGGTAACTAACAAGCTTGTATTTTAACGTCAAAACACCTCTAAAACGCTATAAGCACACCCTCCCTTATAGATAAATAGCTATATTTGGATAGTTTTTACACCGTCATATAATAATTCTTATAAAGAATCTTTAATCTGCCATTCACAATTTGGTCAAATTCGTCTAGTATTTTGTAATTAAATTACGAAATAGATTTACAGCAATACTCCCTAGGGTAGTCCCCTCACTTAACACGAAAGCGAAAAGCACTATGACGAGACGAACAAAAATATTAGCGACATTAGGCCCAGCAACTGATACACAAGAAAAAATAGAAGCCATCATTGCTGCTGGCGCCAACGTGGTTCGAATGAACTTTTCTCACGGACAGGCAGAAGATCATATTGAGCGCGCTAAGCGAGTTCGCGCTGCTGCTCGTAATCTTGGCAAATACGTAGCTATTTTAGGTGACCTTCAGGGCCCTAAAATCCGTGTATCACGCTTTGAAAACAGCGCGGTACACCTTGCTGTAGGCGCTGATTTTATTCTGGACGCAGAGCTTGACCGAGATGCAGGTAACGAAAAGCAGGTAGGTATTGACTATAAAGCGCTACCGGATGATGTAAGCCCGGGTGACATTCTGCTTTTGGATGATGGCCGCATTCAATTGAAAGTAACAGGTGTAGAAGGCCGTAAGGTACACACCGTGGTTACCGTTGGTGGAAAGCTGTCTAACAACAAAGGTATCAACCGCCTGGGTGGTGGCCTTTCAGCAGAAGCACTGACTGAGAAAGACAAGCGCGATATAGTAACGGCTGCAGAGATTGGCGTAGATTATCTGGCAGTGTCCTTCCCTCGAAGTGGTGCTGATTTGGATTACGCACGTGAGCTGGCCGTTGCAGCGGGTTGTAATGCAAAAATTTGTGCCAAAGTGGAACGCGCAGAGGCCGTAGCAACCGACGAAGCAATTGACGACATTATACGCGCGTCAGATGCAGTGATGGTTGCCCGCGGAGACTTGGGTGTCGAAATCGGCGATGCTGAGCTGGTTGGTGTGCAAAAGAAACTGATTGCACGTTCACGTCAACTGAACAAAGTAGTCATTACGGCGACTCAGATGATGGAGTCCATGATTGACAGCCCTATGCCAACACGTGCCGAAGTAATGGACGTGGCTAACGCCGTGTTAGATGGCACAGATGCGGTCATGCTATCTGCGGAAACAGCAGCGGGTAATTTCCCGGTTGAAACCGTACAAGCAATGGCGCGCGTATGTGAAGGCGCAGAAACCCACCCTAGCATCAAGTTCTCCAAGCACCGTTTGGACGAAATGTTTGACTCAGTTAGCGAGACCATTGCGTTGTCAGCAGTATACGCAGCGAATCACCTGCCAGGCGTAAAAGCCATTGTAGGCCTGACTGAAAGTGGCAGCACGCCTCGCCTGATGTCGCGTATAACAACCAAGCTGCCTATTGTAGCTCTGTCACGTCACGAGGGTACGCTGAATGCCATGGCATTGTATCGCGGAGTTAAACCAATGTACTTTAACTCCAGCGAAAGCGCGCCAGGCGAATTGAAGAACGATGTTGTTGCTTTACTGAAAGAACACGGTCTGGTTGAAGCTGGCGACACCTTTATTCTGACGCACGGCGACCGCATGGAAACGATTGGGGCAACCAATGCGATTAAAATTATTGACGTTGAATAAGACTACGTCTTATTTCTGTTAAAAGAAAAAGCCAGTTGCTTCATACAACTGGCTTTTTTATGACTTTGACCCGGCCCAAATCCATGACGTACGTTATTTTTGAGGCCAGGGTTTAAAAAACTCACTCGTCTCTGGTACTGGTTTCTGCGGTACTTCCTGGACCGGTGTACCTAAATACAAAAAACCAACAATTTCATTCTCTTCAGCTATTCCTAATCCGGCTTTCACAACAGGACAATGCGCGTAAGCCCCCGTTCTCCAAATGCCCTGAAAACCTTGAGCAACCGCGGCCATCTGCATTGCCATCGTTGCGCACGCAGCAGACCCCAACTGCTCTACCTGAGGCACCTTTTCATGCTCCTGGTAGTTTGTTGCCACTACGATGATCATAGGCGCTCTCACCGGTAACTGAGGCGCACGTTGTATTTCTCGTTCAGACTTATCGTTATCTATGGCTGATTGCTCAAACAATGCACCCAGTTGGTCCAAACCTTTGCCTTCAATTACTAAAAACTGCCATGGGGTCAGTGAGGCATGGTCCGGGGTACGCAAGGCCGCTAATTTGATATTTTCCAGTGCTTCACCTTGTGGCGCCGGTGCGGACAAACGGGGTTGAGAGCGACGGGTAAGTAAAAGTGTTAACGCATCCATGAAAGCCTCTGATGTCTGTAAAAAATGACTGCTAGTCACAGAACGAATCACCTGTGACCGAACTAAAACTAAAGACTCGCAGACGATAACGTTAGCAACGATGATTTACAAGCCGCATCGACGGGCAATATATCGGGACAGGTAATAATCGATACTAGTGTAGCGCCCTGCCCCAAAGCACAGCAACACGAGCAACATGACGAAATAGGTCGCCGCAAACTCAATACCGTTGTTGAGAATGACGAAATTACCACTGCTGGTAAGCCATTCAATATACCCATGTTCTTCCAGTAATGATTTGGCGGCAGCCAGTTTCTCTGGCGCTTCCATAACCGACGGATTCATCAATAAAGTACCATCGGCAAGCCAGCTATTTGAATCAGCAATTGCCAGCCAACCGTTTTCAGCATGCACGGTAACCATGGCAACGATCATAGTGATCAGCAAAGGGATACTGACCCAACGAACTGCCAATCCCGGCACCAATAGCAGACCGCCGACGAACTCTGCCAATGACGCCAGCATTGCCAGTACATAAGGGAACGGCAGGCCCAGACCAAATTCTGCGTCTTCAAACCATTGAACTGTGCTATCGAAATTAGCCAGCTTTTGCCAGCCAGCCTGCACCATCACAGGTGCCAGATACAAGCGAATCAGGAGCAACACCACACCATCTATATGCCGGGTTAGTAATTGCAGTTGCTGTTGGATTTTAAAGCACAGTTTTATCACACCTGGTACCTTTATAATTATCTGTTTTATTGTTTGT
>NZ_CFIDRX010000096.1:0-16133 GCF_984433645.1 Marisediminitalea sp. | reverse complement strand
GCCGAAATTGGCGAGTTGCAAGAAGAGTTAGACGCCATGCAGCACGGCGCCTGAGTAGCGAATCATGAGCAATCAATCAAATCACCCTGATGCCAGTCAATCGATTCTGGCTGCGCTGTATCCGTTCACCGAGAAAACATCGGGGGTGAATACATCCAATAAAGCCGGGAATTCACAGCTTGATGCGGCGTTGTTACAGTCAATTACAGCAAAGGCGACAGACAGCATTCGAGTCAAAGAAGCGTTTTTCAAACTTCATAGCGCGGACCTGTTGCTGGCTGCCCGCTATATTGCCGACGCCTATCGACAGTCAGGTAAACTGCTAACGGCAGGCAATGGTGGTTCGTCCTGTGACGCGGCCCATCTGGCCGTTGAGTTTATGCACCCGGTAACCACAGGGCGAAAAGCGCTACCGGCGGTCAACTTGTCGCAAGACACCGCCATGATCACGGCGGTTAGTAACGATGTGGGTGTTGAACACGTACTGACCCGTCAGCTATCGGCGTTGGCTAATTCCTGCGACTTGCTGGCGGTGTTTTCCACCAGTGGTAACTCCGCCAATCTGGTAGAAGCGTGCCGAAAAGCACGTTCGATAGGTATGCGGGTGGTTGCATTTACCGGTCAGTCAGGCGGTGATATCGCCGCAAAGCAACTGGCTGACGTGTGTCTGAAAGTACCCAGTGACAGTATTCACCGCATTCAGGAATGTCATTTGGCCTGTTACCACATTTTGTGGGATCTGGTGCACAGTCTGCTTGCAGACAATCCAACCGCCCCCTTGCCATCCGAGGAGAAGTAACCATGAAGTATGTTGATGAATTCCGTGACCCGGATATGGCTAAACGCGTGCTGGAACGCATTCATGCAGTCGTGGAAGAAATCCCTGTTACCCGCGACCGTCCACTGCAAATTATGGAAGTGTGCGGCGGCCATACACACTCGATTTTCCGCTACGGGTTGGAAGAATTGCTGCCAGACAAAATTGAAATGGTACACGGGCCGGGCTGCCCGGTATGTGTATTACCGATGGGACGCGTGGATGATTGTGTGGCGATCGCGGAGCAGCCTGACGTAATTTTTACCACGTTTGGTGACGCCATGCGGGTACCGGGTTCACGTAAAAGCTTGCAACAGGCGAACTCAGATGGCTGTGATGTGCGGATGGTCTATTCGCCCATGGATGCGCTGGATATTGCGCGTAAGAATCCTCACAAGCACGTCGTATTTTTTGGACTCGGCTTTGAAACCACCATGCCGAGCACGGCGTTGACGCTGCTACAGGCAGACAGGGAAGGCATTACTAACTTCTCGCTGTTCTGCAATCACATCACCATTATTCCTACTATTAAAGCCATTTTGGATTCGCCGGATATGGTGATCGACGGCTTTTTGGGGCCAGGGCATGTCTCTATGGTAATAGGATCGGCGCCCTATGAATTTATTGCCGGTCACTACAAACGGCCGTTGGTGATTGCGGGATTTGAGCCGCTGGATATATTGCAATCCATGCTGATGGTGGTGGAACAAATTAAAGCGGGTCGTGCTCAGGTGGAAAACCAATACAAGCGTATTGTGCCTGAACAAGGCAACAGTAATGCACTGCAAGCGGTAGGGGAAGTCTTCGAGTTACGCGAATTCTTTGAATGGCGAGGATTGGGCTCTATTGATCACTCCGGTGTGCGTATTCGTGAAAAATACGCCCGCTTTGATGCCGAGCGCATTTTTGCTGTGGAGCCTGCTCATGTGGCGGACCCCAAAGCCTGTCAGTGTGGTGAGGTACTCAAAGGCGTATTGAAGCCCTGGGAATGCAAACTGTTCGGTGAACAGTGCAATCCTGAAACGCCCATTGGCGCGTTAATGGTCTCAACTGAAGGGGCGTGCTCTGCCTATTATAGCTACGGCAAAATCGACATCCGCCAAGCCGTTTAAATCATTGAGTAAGCAGTATGACTAAAACAACAAGAACCTTACGTGCGACCACCATTACCATGGCGCATGGTGCCGGTGGTAAAGCCATGCGCGACCTGATTGAAGATGTGTTTGTGGGCACATTTGCCAACAAAGATCTGGAGCAACTTGAAGATCAGGCGCGTTTTGAGTTAGCCGATTTAATGCAAAGCGGTGCAAAACTGGCGTTTACCACAGACTCCTACGTGGTTGACCCGGTAGAATTCCCCGGCGGCGATATTGGCTCGTTGGCCGTCAACGGCACGGTCAATGATATTGCGGTGTCAGGTGCAATACCCAACTACCTGTCCTGTGGCATGATCCTGGAAGAAGGGTTGGACGTCGCCTTGTTACGCAGGGTTGTGTCCTCAATGAAAGCGGCTGCCGATAAAGCCGGCGTGACCATTGTCACCGGCGATACCAAAGTCGTGCCCAAGGGCAAAGGCGACAAGATTTTTATTAATACCAGTGGCATTGGCGTTATTCCAGAAGGCGTGGATATTTCCGCCGCGAATTGTCGGCCGGGTGACAAAATCATTGTGAATGGCCTGATTGGTGATCACGGCGCTGCAATCCTCAATGCCCGGGGCGATCTTGCGCTGGACGTTGAGCTCAAAACTGACTGTCAGGCGCTGAATGATTTAATGCAAACCATGCTGGCTGTCTGCCCGGATATCCATGCAGTGCGTGATGCCTCCCGAGGCGGGGTAGCGACCGTACTATGCGAATTTGCCGAATCTTCCAATGTAAGTATTCGATTGCAGGAAGAACATATACCTGTACGTGATACCGTGCGCGGCGTATGTGAAATTCTTGGTTTGGATGCGTTGTATTTTGCAAACGAGGGTAAGTTAGTGGCGTCTGTTCCCGCAGATGCAGCAGAGGCTGTGCTGGATGCGATGCGCGCTCATCCTGCAGGGCAGGACGCTGCCATTATCGGTGAAGTGATTGAATCAAAATACAACAGAGTGCTGGTGAAAACCCATTTCGGCGGAGAGCGCATTCTGGATATGCTGGTGGGAGAGCAACTGCCAAGGATTTGCTAAAACCAGTAAAGTACGACTGGCATCGTACTTTACCGGGCTGTTATTGCGAGAATGCCTTTGGCAAACTGCTGACCTCAATCGAACAACGAGTAATGTTGGCTACTCGCGTCACAACCTGCGTCGTTACACGCCTTTGCCGTGTAGTAATAGGTTGTCCCTTCACTCACGTCGTTATCTCTTGTGTTTATACTGTTTCCAGAATAAATCCGTGAGCCGGTCACGCCTTCCGTTGTCGAGCGCCAGAGTTCGTAGTAGTCGACTTCACCTGTTGCAGTTCGCCAGCTAAGGTCAAATCCTGAAGCTGTCTTTTGTATATAGACGCCTCCATCCAATGTTGGCGCCTTGAGGGCATGGAAAGTAGAGTAGTCCTGATTGCTCTCATCACATCCGGCATCGTTGCATGCTTTCGCGGTGTAATAATAGGTTACCCCGTCTCTTACACTGGTGTCTGAAGTGTTGGTGGCGCCACCTCTATATATTCGCGTACCGGTAGCTCCCTGACTGGTAGACCGCCAAAGCTCATAGTAGTCAACTTCTCCGGATGCAGTACGCCAACTCAAATCAAACCCCGAACGCGTTTGTTGAATAAATACACCGCCAGCCAATGCCGGGGCTTTGAGCGGGGTATATGTGGCATAGTCCTGATTGCTTTCATCGCAACCTGATTCGTTACATGCCATTGCGGTATAGTAATACGTCACACCATCGCTAAGGTTTCGGTCTGAGGTGTAAGTCGCACTCCCTGAATAAACTCTGGAACCCAGGTTACCGGCAGAGGTTGAACGCCAAAGTTCATAGTAATCTACTTCCCCGGAACCACTACGCCAACTGAGCTCAAAGCCTGCATTGGTCTGTTCGATGAATACACCGCCGCTCAGTGTTGGCTTGTCTAGTGGAGGCTCTGGTGCAATAAAAGTGGCAAAGTCCTGATTACTTTCGTCGCAGCCCGCCTCATTACAAGCTTTAGCCGTGTAATAGTAGGTGACACTATCGCTCACCGTGTTGTCGACAGTGGTTGTCTCATTACCTTTGTAGATACGGTTGCCAGTCATACCCGGTGTTGTTGAACGCCAAAGTTCGTAATACTCCACATTCCCTGAAGCTGTTCGCCAGCTAAGGTCAAAGCCGTTGTCGGTTTGTTGAATATATACGCCACCTTCGAGAGTAGGCATGCGAATAATGACAAACGTCGAGTAGTCCTGATTACTTTGAGAACAGCCCGCGCTGTTACACGCTTTTGCGGTGTAGTAGTAGGTAGCGCCCTCGTTAATAGTCTGATCGCTAGTCTGTGTATCGGCACCTGTATAAATCAGACTACCAATGTCTCCTGGGCTTTCTGAGCGCCATAGTTCATAGTATTCAACATCACCGGTAGCAGTACGCCAGCTTAAATTAAAGCCAGATTCTGTTTGTTGAATAAACACTCCCCCTGTCAGTTCCGGTATCTGAACAGCGCTAAAGGTAGCAAAGTCCTGATTGCTCTCAGTGCATCCAGTGTTATTGCAAGCCCTTGCGGTGTAGTAATAAGTCTCACCATCGACCAGGTCGGTATCTGATGTTGCAGTTGCGTTGCCTGAGTAAATCAGATTTCCCAGAACGCCCTGGGTCTCTGAACGCCACAATTCATAGTAGTCAACCTCGCCAGTTGCCACTCGCCAACTGAGGTCAAATCCGGATGTTGTTGACTGTATGAATACTCCACCTTCAAGTTCTGGTGCGTCTAGCGCAGGTTCAACTGTGTAGGTTGCGTAGTCCTGATTACTGTCGTCACAGCCACTTTGGTTGCAGGCTTTGGCGGTGTAATAATAAGTTGTGCCTTCGGTTAGGTTAGTGTCGGTTGTATTGGTGGCAACACCGGAATAAATCAGTTCACCGGATACGCCAGCTGAAGTCGAACGCCACAATTCATAGTAGTCAACCTCGCCAGATCCTTCCCGCCAACTAAGGTCAAATCCGGTCGCGTTTACTTGAATAAACACACCGCCTTCAAGAACCGGAGTGTCTTGCGAAGGTTCAACAGTATACGTGGTGTAATCCTGGTTACTGTCGGCACAACCCATTTCGTTACAAGCTCTGGCGGTGTAATAGTATGTTGTACCATTGGTAAGGTCGGTATCAGTTGCATTGTTTGCTTCACCTGAATAGATCAGGCTGCCCAATACGCCGGCTTGGGTGGAGCGCCATAATTCATAATATTCAACCTCGCCAGACGCTACTCGCCAGCTAAGAGCGAGTCCCGAGGCATGCGGTTGAATAAATACGCCGCCCTCCAAACTGGGACGGTTTGCGTCGGTATCAGTGGCAAAGGTATAACTGACATACGCGTGTGCTTTTGACTCGCTGTACCTGACTTTTTGTAGCGTATCATTCACTTCATGGTATAAATACCATCTTCCGTGATCTGCTTCTTCAGTCGATACTTGCCGCGTCACAGGCACTTCAAAAATGCGAATTTCACCGTTTTCCCAGTTCGTTACAGAGATTTTTTCTCTATTGTGAACCAGCGAGGATGCACTGTTGTCATCCCAAATTAAGTAAGCTTGAGGGATTGCTCTACCGGTATTGATTAAACCCCATTGTTTTACAACTGTTTCTCCGACACCGAGCAGGGCCGGGGCGGTTGGCGTTGTACGGGGCAGATCCTGACTGACTATAAAGCCCACTTCGGCGCTGGCTACTGGTGGAATGACAACCTCAATGAGTCCGCTAACAGAGGTTTCTGCAGAATCGACAACGGTATACTCAATACTGACATTGGTTTGCGTATCGTCCTGATTGTTGGCGTGCAGTGTAATACTCGTATTTGTTTGTGCTTGCACAACTAAATTGGGTGACGAAGAGTCAGAGAAATTAATTGAGTATGGCGGCTGTCCACCCGTTATACGAGGGGTGATTAGCGCTTGTTTTTGATTATCAATCGTTCGATAAATGTTCTCTGCCAGCAGGGGGGGCGTTATTAATTGGTCTTGTTGGTAAATTTGCAGTGATTTTTCAGCAATATCGGCTCCGCTAGCATCGGTTAAACGAAGCGTTATGTTGCCTTGCGTTTCCAAAAGTTCAAATTGTATTCCTTGCGGTTCAGCATTGAATAACTCGAAAGTCCCGCCCGTCACAGTCCAATCATAGTGGTAAGAAGACACTTCATAGCTGCCATCGGTATCGATAATCGATTCGATAACATAGACGTTGGGCGTAGACAGGGGATATGAACTTAGAGATATGGAGGGCGCTGCACTTATGGACCCGTCGATACCTTCATAAAGAGAATAGGCCTTTATTTTGTAGCTATTACCGTCGACAGTCTGTACCAGATTACGGTATTCCAATTCAAATTCTGCCAGAAAATCCCGGCCCAGCAGGTTTCTGTCTTCCTTCGAAATTTCGGCAGCTTGGCAATATTCTCCGTAATGACTGGTAGAACTGGCAGATAAGTTTGTTTCAAAGGGGAGGGATAAAACCAGTACACCCCCGGTACTGCTTAACCTAAGTTCGGTGGCAGACACGTTAACATTTCTATTCCCTTTGTTGTGAATCGTGAAACACAAGTTAAGGGTTGCTGATTGGTCTGTGTTTTCAGCAATGATCAGTGCATCAATGGCGGCAGTGACGTTCCTGGCGTAATAGTTATCTTTATAGCTGTCTGAAATGCCTGTAATTTCTCCGTCGCTGTTATATTCATACAGACGTTGATACTCGGTTTTTTCAGTATAAAAATTACGAAATTTATTTTGCTGCTTTTGGAGTTCAATATAAGTACTCTGGGCTAATTCAGCGTCATATTTCCGCAGCACGCCTATCTGTTCATAAATGTCAGGATGATTGTTTTTTAACTCTGCTTCCAGTAATACAGCCATGGTGCCGTAGGGCGCTTCAGCGGCATTGAATGCGTCTTCAACGTCGAGAAACTGAGCGACGTTACTGTAGTTGCCGAACCACGCAAGGTCCTGAATGAGGCTATATGCCACATCTTTCGAGTAAAATTCCGTCTCGTGTTTGGCTATGCTGATCACGCCGTTGGTTGCGGCCATGATTTTTGCCATATATTGATATGTATCCTCGAAGGGTTTACTTAGGCAACTGATCACTGGTCCCAGGTCAACCTCGCGCAGTGCAAAGACTTCTCGGCAAGCGATGTATAACTTGGCATTCTTGGCGGCAACTTCGGTTAAACCCACACCAAGCTCTTTGAGTACGGGTGAGTGTTCTAACTGAGCTATTAGTAGTGTTTCTATTTGTGCCTGAGTGAAGTCAACACCACAATTAACCAATCCATTTTCTTCCGCCAATTCGATACAGCCCAACAGCATTTTTGACTGGGCATCTAAAATGTCAGAATAGACTCCTTCACCCAGAGCCGTTTTAGCCTCTTCAATTCTTGCTTCAATGGCGTATTTCACTACTTCATAGCTCACTGTTTTTTGGAACGATTTGAAATCGCCAATGCTGGTCAATACTGCCTTTACACGTTCCACATTGGAAAGTTGTTCAGCGGTATATTCGAGAAAGCCATTGTAGTTTTGTTCTACTGTTGAAATATCGCGGCTGAATCCTTGAGATAATCCAGCCTTTAACAACATAAAGTTATTCATGTAGGAAATGACTTTTATGCGGTTATTTATGTCCTCCTGGGCTTCCTTAACCAATGGGTGGTCATAGCGGGTGCCAGGTGGGATGGCATAATCACCAGAGATATATTTATAGAACCGTTTTTCAGTCAGGCTCGCTTCGCGAAGTGCGAAGTATAGCTCGGTGTTTATTGCGTTCTGAGCGCTGACAATACTGTCCCCATAAAGCGCTACCAGTGAAGCGTATGACTCGGAAGTTGGGTCCAGGGTATCAAAGTCATAAACTTCATCATCATTGGTCGTTGTCAGGCGAGGTGAAGTAAAAAGCGCTTGTGATTCTGCGTCAGAAGCGATTTGAAAGCCATTTTCGGGAGATTGATCGAGATCCAGAACGTACAGCGCCTGAGCAACCAGCGCAGGATTTTTAAAAGAAAAAATACTGATATCTTTTTTAGCGTTTAGCTCACCGAAGCGCAATTTGTTGTGAAAAAACTGCACAGTGTCATTGTCATTATATTGAAATGCACCATCCTCCTCAGTCACGCCGGTTAGACCTGACGAGGTGTTGTAATGTAATCCTGAGACGTCCTGAAAATAGCCAGTAAGCGGTGGTGGTGTCGTAACAACGGGAGGCGTTGTTGGTGTAACTGGCTTGGTACTTTCACTGCCGCCTCCACATGAAGACAGACACAGAAATGACGTAAATAACAGGATAATATTCTTCACTACAACTCCATTCAGTGATACAGCAATCCAATTGAAATATTTAATATTTACAATATGTTGTTTCGTATTTTAGTCATATTATCAGGTTAGCACAGGTATTGTATTGGTTTTCATTAAATTCTATTCGGTGGATTTATAACCTGAACTTACTAATGCATACATGATGAAATATGTCGTATTTGATTTGCCCCTGGAGCAATGATGAGTAGCCGTGCTTAGGATGAAGGTTTGGTAGGACAGTGGGTGCCAAAAAAGAATCGGGCAAGGGCCCGATTCTCGCTCATGATTATCAATTTTGGTTGTGGGTCAGCCTAAATTGAAAACAACGATACTCCCATCATTGCTATAACCAGTCCAATTAATCTATTTGCATTAGGTTTGCTGCGCGCAACTAACGTCGAGGCAGCAAATCCCAGAGTGACCAGTGTGGCGCTGGTCACCATGAAACCTAAAGCAAACAGAATAGGGACGGAACTGGTGGTCTCTAAACCATGAGCTAAACCGTGGAACAAAGCGAAGCACGAGGCAAGGCTAACAGCCAGGCCCTGAGCGATATTTTTTTGTCGTGCAATTAATAATCCGGTGATGACCGACGTCATTACAATGCCAGCTTCCATCAATGCGAACTGATAGCCTAACTGGCCAAGCATAAATCCAGATAGTAATAATCCGAAAAACGCAGCCAACAGCGTTTTTGCTTTATTACCCACAAAGCTGGCCGCCCAATATCCCATCGCCAGCATAGCAATAAGGTGATCCATGCCCATTAACGGGTGCAATAACCCTGAAGCCAAGGCATTTTGAAGAGTGTCATGGCCTGTGTGTGCGAGTGTGGGAAATGCAGCAATTAAGGAGAGAATCATTGCTGTTGTTTGTTTTGCAGTGAGCTTCATACTTTCACCTAACCTCTATACCTATTGTTATTGACGGTATTACTGAAGGCACAGTAACCCGTTTTATGTCGTACGTATTTGTTCTGCTGACTAGAATAGCAAGCGCGATGCCAGTTTGTCTGCATCGCTGCGCACATTGTAACCTAAAGATATAAAAGGCTTTTTTTATTTATTAAAGATAAAGTTGAATGTGGTCTGGATACTTAGTTTTCAATTTAGAAAACAACTGACATGTTGCTATCACCACGGCTCTCGGTGATTTAGATCAACACGGGAATATGCCATTAATATTAGAATTTTAATATGTAAAAAGCGGGGAGGTGCGGCATGTCAGACCAAAAGCTAATCTTACTGTTGAAAATAATAATGAGTCTGGGGATTTGTCTGATTTTGGCTGGGGTGTACTGCCATATGTACAGCGACACCATTGAAGCGATGGGCGTCACGGGCATTGTTATTAGTGCCTGTTTGGTAGCGGTAGGCATGATAATGTCGTTGCCCACCAAAATGTATTTAACCTTTATGTTGGTTAAGCGTGAAGCCGATGCCGCTACCCGAAGTAACTAACCTCAGTTAAGTTGTTCGATGTGGTAGCCTTGTTCTGCTAGCAAGGCCAGGACACTTTTGTCTCCCGCCAAATGCATAGTGCCAACCAGCACAAATTCGGTTTCAGGCGAGTTCATCATAGTGGTTAGCATGGGAAGCCAGTTTTGGTTTCTTTCCGTCAGTAAGGTATTAAATACGTCGGGAAAAGAGGCTTCGAACTCTTTCATTGACGTTTCTTCCATGGCATTCATATCGCCCTCGCGCCAGAACACTTTAAGGTCGCCAATGGACTCTTTGATTTTCTTCACATCCTCCAGCGCGTAGCGAATGATTTGGTCTTCATCGCCGTCGCCCATACTTTGAATAAAGGTAAGCTGCTGCTGAGGGGTTTCAAACCAGTCCAATTGTTTGTTGTCCATCATGGCTTTGAAATAATAGAATTCGTCGACGCCCTGACTCGTTAACCCCAGGTTTCTGAGCTCAACAATGCTTAACGTTACGCTAACCAGTGCAGGGGTATAGCTTGCGAATGCGTCGATTGATAAATCTCGGGAAGCGAGATGTGATGCCAATGCATCATACGTGTCAGGACTCAGCACATCACTCAACTGGGTACCATCCTGATAGGTCAGTAGAGACAGGGTATCCTGTTGAAAAGCCGGCGAATTAAGACCCGCGATGTCGGTTTCAAATACCAGTTTAGACGCTTCATTGTAGGCTTCTGCATAGGCATCTGGGAGCGGAAAATCGTTAGGGCTGAGCAGATGTAGTGTACCGCCAATGTAAAGTGTGCGCTCGCCTTGAGTTACTTTCCAAACTGACGCGCTGTAACCAGATAATGACCAAACTAAAAGACAGAACGAAACGAGAAGACGCATTAACTTCCAACAGTAATAACAAAAACCACAATCTATCTGTTATCACGAGCTGGTGCAATGACCGATTTTATTATTAAAACCAGAGAAATGGATGCATTACCTGTTAGTGCTTCCACCAATGATGTCGCCACGCCGGTATGCCCAGTTCTTTGATGGTTTCGTATAGAGTCTGCCGGTCTTCTTTATTCAGAAAGTCACCAATGGCTACACTGTTTTCAGCTGACACCAGCTTGAGTTGAGGCAGGTACCAGTCCTGAGGACTTTCGGACAACTCCAGATGTGTATCTTCTCTGGACAGGGAAACGGATTTCACCGCTTTATTACTGGATTGCACGTGAATCTGATGTTTTTCGATAGAGAGGGACTGGTTGCTATAAGTGAGTAAATTTACCCGATAAAGCAAAAAACAAAATAAACCTATTTCAATGCCCGCAAAGGGAAAAACCAACCACACGCCGACAATGGCCCACACAACGGCAATGATGAATGCAACACTTGCCATTAGCCACATCAGCCATTTGCTGTCTCGCCAGCTTGCTGAACGGTTGGGGGTTAGGGTAACCAACGTGTAATGTGCGTGATGTTTTACGGTAACCATACCCTACCTGAGTGCCCGAAAGTGTTCATCCTGCTTGTGCCGTGACTTAACTATAGCAAGGTCTGAGTGAAATACCGGTTGTCTTTTAGTTTAAGAATGAGCATCGCAGAATACGTGTTTCACCCGTAGAGTATGTTTGTCATCTGACTCTGGATGATCGCTATATGTTGAGCGCCTCGTCTGGCAGGTTTAAATAGTACCGGAAGGACGCCTTGATAAAGCCATTATGCTCATAGTATGCTTGTGTCGCCTTCCGTTCCAGAGATGTTGTTACTTCTAGCTGCGCACATGCACGTTGCCGGGCTTTTACCTGAGCAAATTGAATCAATTGCGTGCCTACGCCTGTTTTTCTGACCTGCTCGTCAACGACGATAGCGGTTATTCGGCAATTCTGCTTTTGAATTGGGAAGTAATAAAAGTAAATCAGCGACATGAAGGCAATGACCTGACCTTCGAGTGTTGCTACGTAAAGGTCGGAATGCGGGTCTTGGGAATCTAAACCGGATTTTACCTCCGCAATGGAAGCATTGTAGCCGAGCTGAACTAACAAGGCCTGAATGCGCTCGGCATGGGCTATGTCAGCTTTTGTAATTTCGAGCATAGCCCTTTCATCCTTCGAGCAATTCCACTTCATACTGGCTGATCTTCACAATAGCATTCAGAGAAGGCCGGGTTCAAATTCATAGCGAAATGCTGGAGTGAGCGAATTAGGCGGATGATGGAAGAATATCATGACGTTTGCCATGTGCTGTCGAAGCATGAGCAATGCCTCTACAGGAATCTTCGTGAACGGGAAAAGCGTGCACATTGCCTTTGATAGCATCAGGTTTTACAAAAAAAACGGGTGATGAAGTGTGATTTTTTTATGTCAAAGCATTGACCGTTTTATTTACTGCCTTAGTATCAGGTCACAATAACGATAAAGAAGACGACGTAGTGTTAAAAAAGGTAGCTTTTAGTCCGGTATGGTGGGTCTTGCTAGTTGGCTGGATCGTCCTGATTGGGAACCATCCTTCGTTTCCAACGGTCATTCCGGAGTTCGGCCCCTTCATGTTGCTTGGCATTATAGGAGCCATATTTGCCAATGCGACAGGGGCTGGCGGCGGGGTGGTGTTTGTGCCTTTTTTTCAACAATTGCAGTTTACGGCAGAGGCCGTGATCGCAACCAGTTTTGCCATTCAGTGTTGCGGCATGACCGCAGGGGCGATTAGCTGGCAGCAGTATTTCAGGCATGGACCAGAGTCGAATTCACAATGGCCATTATTAAAGCGTGTTGTAGGCATTACGGCTATTGGATCATTAGGCGGCATCTGGCTGACTCAGTATGGTCTCAGTGAGTCGCTGCCAGCTATGTCATTTCGCCAGTTTGGCGCCCAGTTACATATTGGGTTTGGGGTTTTCTCGATTTTACTGGCGCTGGGGATCTTTGCCTCTATTTTGTATTTAAAGCGTGCTTCTACGCGCACTGAATTGACGACTATTGACTTGCTGGCATTAATTACTGTGAGTGGATTGGGGGGCATTGTAACAGCGTATTTGTCGGTTGGAGTTGGCGAACTTGTTGCGGTTTACCTTATTTTTCGTGGCTTCAGCGTTACTTTTTCAATTGCCGCTGCGGTCATACTCTCTGCTATCTCAGTGTGGGGTGGGGTCTACTATCACATTGTTGTTACCGAAGCAGTAGTCTGGGGCGTTGTCTTGTTTGCAGGAGCAGGCGCCATACTTGGCGGTCGGCTTGCGCGGTATCTGGTACTGTGGTTTTCTCCTCGTCAGGTAAAAGTGTTTTTTGCAGGATGGGTACTTTTACTGGGGCTCGCCAGTTTGTTCTAGCTCATCAGAGCAGTGTCGGTAAGTGGGATTTTTGTTGTGTTTGTGGCACTTACAGACAAGTAAGGGTATAAATCTTTAGTCGTAGTATTATATTTCAATATACGATTGGGTGGCGATGACTGATATGATTGTCGACATCTTATCAAATAAGGGATTTGGTATGCCTGCAAATGATTACGCACCGAATGATCGGTATTTGGTCAAACAGGCTGAGTGGAGCAAGGATGCCGTTATTTATCAAATCAATGTCAGGCAGTTTAGCCTGGCAGGCACATTTGAAGCCGTTACTCAGCGACTTGCCGACATCCAGTCTCTAGGTGTTTCTATAATCTGGTTGATGCCCGTTCACCCTATAGGCGAAGTGCACCGCAAGGGCGCTCTTGGCAGCCCGTATTCAGTAAAAGATTACCTGGCGATTAACCCCGAATTTGGCGATGAGGCCAGCTTTCAGTCGCTGGTCGACAGAGCACACGTATTAGGGTTAAAGGTCATTATAGATTGGGTGCCAAATCACAGTGCTTGGGATAACCCACTGGTTACTGATCATCCTGACTGGTATGCCAAAGACTACAAAGGCGATTTCCGGCCGTCCCCTTGGTGGGATTGGAGCGATATTATTGAATTTGATTATAGTAATCCTGAACTTCGTAAGTACATGATTAACGCCATGTGCTATTGGGTTAAACAGTTTAATATCGATGGATTTCGTTGCGATGTGGCTGGCTATGTGCCCAATGACTTTTGGCAACAGTTGCGTCAGGCACTGGATGCCATAAAACCTGTCTTTATGCTGGCTGAATGGGAGAATCGCGACTTACACGAGCAGGCGTTCAACATGTCCTACGCCTGGAGCTGGAACGAAACCATGCATGATATTGCAATGGGGCGAGCCAGTGTCGATCGGCTCAGAAAGTATTATTCATGGAATGAACGTGCCTGGCCTCGCAGTGCATACCGAATGACCTTTGTAAGCAATCACGACAAAAATGCCTGGGACGGCACGCAACATGAGCAATTTGGTGACTGCCTGGAAGCGGCGATTGTGTTGTCTGTGTTAGGAGAAGGGATGCCACTTATTTACAACAGTCAGGAAGCGGGCGAGTCTAAGCGGCTGGCATTTTTCGAGCGCGATCCTATCGACTGGCAACCTCACCCTGTTGGCGAGTTATACAGTAAACTGATTCGACTCAAAAAGCGGCTGCCCGCGCTATGGAATGGCCCGTTTGGCGCAACTATGATTCAGGTGCCTAATTCACAACCTGATCAGGTGTTCAGTTTCGTGCGCATGCAGGACAGCGGTAAAGTGTTTATTGTATTAAACCTGTCAGCTCAATCCATAACAGTGAACTTCAGCGAGCGCCTGTTTGAAGGCAAATACTTTGAGTTAGCCAATGAGAATATCGAAGAACTAAACACTGGCAGTGAATTGAACCTGGCGCCATGGGGTTACCGCATTTACTTCAGTGCAGCGATGCCCAAAATTTAAGCTGTTAATGCAATCGTTCACGGTTTAACCGCCTGACAGGCTAAACACAGACGTTTTCTAAATTATTTGGCATAATACCCGTTTTGGTACATCACACAGAGAAGCTATGCCCACGTTAAGTGAAGTGTTTTCGGGCACCGGATTACTAGCAGAGTCGATAAACGGCTTTAAGCCCCGACAGGCACAAACCGATATGGCGAAAGCCGTAGCGAGTGCTATTAACCAATCGCATAGCGTGATCATTGAAGCCGGTACCGGAACCGGTAAAACCTTCGCTTATCTGGCGCCAGTGTTGCTTGCAAAAGGTAAAGCCATAATCTCCACCGGTACTAAAAACCTTCAGGAACAGCTTTATCACCGCGATTTGCCGGTCATTAAAAAAGCGCTGGCCAGCAATCGCAAAACGGCCTTGCTCAAAGGTCGCGCCAATTACCTGTGTACCCATCGTCTAGGTCAGCATGGAGGCAATTCCACGCTGGTAGAAAGCGACGTACTCAATGAGCTATCCATTGTAAGGACTTGGGCCAATACCACTAAAACCGGTGATGTGGGGGAAATTAAAACCCTGCCTGAAGACGCCAGAGTCTTGCCGCTAGTGACCTCGACCGTAGACAATTGTCTGGGCAGAGACTGCCCGGATTACGAAGATTGTTATCTGGTGAAAGCCCGTAAAAAAGCCATGGACGCAGATATTGTCGTGGTAAATCATCACTTGTTTTTTGCCGACATGGCATTGAAAGACACGGGTTTCGGCGAATTGATCCCCGATGCAGAATGCATCGTTTTCGATGAAGCTCACCAAATTCCTGATATCGCCAGTGAGTACTTTGGTGAAGCCGTATCAACCCGACAAATTCAGGATATCAGTAAAGAAATTACGCTGTTGTATCGCACGGTGTTAAAAGACGCAGAGCAACTGGAAAAAGCAGGCGAGAAGATGCGAATGCAAGCGGCAGATTTACGGCTGTTATTTGCGGATAAACCTGCCAAAGGCAATTGGGTTGAACACCTGGAACGCGAAGATGTTCGTACCCAAATGTCGCGTTTAGAAGATGCAGTTGGCGTGGTATACGACGTGTGTAAACTGCATATTGGCCGCGACAAAGATCTCGACAACCTGTTTGATCGCATTGTGCAGGTCCGTGAGAAGCTGGCATTGTTTACCACGGAACAACACGATGGTATGAGCCTGTGGTATGAAACCACTCCGAGGCACATTGTGCTGCACATGACACCGCTTTCTATCGCTGCTAAGTTCCGTCGTTTTGTTGAAAGCGAGGAACGTGGTTGGGTGTTTACCTCGGCCACGCTGGTGGTGAATAACGAATTTACCCACTTCCAGCGACGTATGGGGCTGGAGAGTGCTAAGACACTGATGCTGGACAGTCCGTTTGACTATGCGAAACAGGCATTACTGTGTGTTCCACGGTACTTACCTGAACCGCATCAACCAGCTATGCGTCAGTCGTTAGTAGAAGTTAGCCAGCGACTCGTGAAAGCCAGCAACGGGCGTTGCTTTCTACTGTTTACCAGTCATAAGGCTATGCAAGAGGTGGCGGCTGCGCTGCAAGATAAAATCAGCAACCCGATTTTAGTACAGGGCAGCACCTCCAAACAG
>NZ_CFIDRX010000095.1:0-16279 GCF_984433645.1 Marisediminitalea sp. | reverse complement strand
CTTAATGTTAGCCAAGGTGTAACTCCCAGAAAAAATTCATGTCAAAAACGAGGGTGCGGATTATGCTTAGCTATCGGCTATTTGTCAAACAATTTCTCAAATAAGCGTAACTTTTCTTCCACAGGCCAAAGAATAGCCAAAAAGCGCCGAGAAGAAAAGCCCGCTAAGTCATTGTAAAACAGACTGTAGAAAGCTCTCTGCCGACGGCTTGCCAGCATTCGACTATTCTGATTTGCCTGAGCGGAACCATCGGAATTGATTCAGGTCACACTGGATAGACCCGTTAATGGCTACACTACGTAATAAAAATAATGAACGAACCTTAGCGTTAATTAAGGACCTGCTTATGCTAACTGTCGCCGATATTATGACCTGCCCGGTGCTGCAACTTCACGAAGGCAACAGCCTTCACGACGCCCACTATATTACCCGACACCGAGGCATTCGCCATTTGCCGGTGGTGAACAAAGACACCAAGGCTATTGTGGGGGTGGTAACGCAAAAAAGCCTGATTGCGAAAGTGATGAGTATGTTGGTGCTTTATGGCAATGATGCGCTGGAGCAACATGAAAAAGACACCAACATCATGGAAGTGGCGGTGCTGGATTTCGATACGGTAAAGGCCGATGAGCTAATCCGTGATGTCGCCCCGTTCTTTTTACGCAATAAGCATGGCTGCTTACCGGTGGTAGACGAATCCAACAAGGTAATAGGCATTGTGACGTCAACCGATTTTGTGAATCTCTCCATGATGCTCATCGATAAGATGGACCAGGCAGGGTGATGCTGCGCAATTCGCTCACTGATTATGCAATCAAGGTTGGCTTAACTTGCTGACTTTACGCTAGAATGGCCTGACTTATTGGTATCGGGCGTTAAGCCCATTATGGAATTGTTGTGTCGAGGAAGTTAATTAAGTCTGGCCTTATTGTGAGCACGATGACCTTGTTGTCGCGTGTATTGGGCTTGGTTCGCGACGTGGTGATCGCGCGCCTGATGGGGGCTGAAGCCGCCGCGGATGTGTTTTTCTTCGCCAATAAAATTCCCAATTTTCTGCGTAGGTTGTTTGCTGAAGGTGCATTCGCACAGGCATTTATTCCGGTCCTCACCGAAGTTCACGCCGAAAAGGATGAAGTCAGATTAAAACAGTTTGTTGCCTATGTATCGGGCACACTCGGTGCAATTGTGTTTGTCACCGCCATTGTGGGCGTCCTGTTGTCCCCCGTATTAACAGCCCTGTTTGGCACAGGCTGGTTTATCGATTACCTGAACGACGAGCCAGACGGCGCGAAATTTGAGCTGGCTAATACCATGCTCAAAATCACCTTCCCGTATATTGCATTTATTTCGTTAACCGGGTTGTCGGGTGCCATTCTCAATACCCTGAACAAATTTGCCGTTGCGTCGTTTACGCCGGTGTTACTGAACGTGTGTATCATTGCCTGTGCCTGGTTGTTAGCGCCACACATGTCACAGCCTGCCTTCGCGCTGGCGTGGGGGGTGTTTTTAGGTGGTATCGTGCAACTGGCCTTCCAATTGCCTTTTCTGTATCGCGCCGGGCTATTGGTAAAGCCAAAGTGGGGGTGGCACGATCCGGGGGTTGTCAAAGTGCGTACACTGATGATCCCGGCTCTGTTTGGCGTGTCTGTCGGCCAAATTAACCTTTTGCTGGATACCTTCATTGCCAGCTTCCTGGTCACCGGGTCCATCAGTTGGTTGTATTACTCCGACCGGTTGCTGGAATTCCCACTTGGCTTATTTGGCATTGCCATCGCGACAGTTATTTTGCCCACGTTATCGCGCAATCACGTGGGTAAAGACGAAAGTGGCTTTTCCGGAAACATGGATTGGGCGGTGCGAATGGTGTGTTTGCTGGGCATTCCTGCAGCGACTGGTTTGGGCGTGTTAGCCGAGCCGATTTTGTCTGTTATCTTCCAGCGAGGTGCGTTTACAGCGGAAACCACACGCATGGCATCCTACAGTTTAACGGCCTATTCCTTCGGCCTGCTGAGCTTTATGTTGGTGAAAGTACTCGCGCCGGGTTACTACTCCCGTCAGGACACCAAGACGCCAGTGAAGTACGGCATCTGGTGTATGGCGGCAAACATGCTGTTCAATCTTATCTTCGCGCTGCCTTATGGTTACATCGGGCTGGCTATCGCAACCAGCTTGTCGGCCACCCTTAATGCCGTGTTGCTTTACATTGGACTATATCGCCAAAACGTTTACAAGATCAGCCGGTTAACGCGAGGGTTTGTTATGCGAGTGGTGGTGGCAACCACGGCGATGGCGATGTCTATCATGTGGATGCAGTACAACGTACCTTTTACATCGTTAGTGTTTAAAGACCAGGTTATTTCGCTAACGTTGACCATATTGCTTGCCGTAGCCGTGTTTGGTGCAAGCCTGTTTATGATGGGTATTCGCTTCCGACATTTCAAATCCCGTAATTTTAACCCTGCTTAGCGATTGGTATTGCGGGCTGGGTAGTTTATAATCGCCGGCTTTGTAACATAGTCATCTGAAAGGTTGTAGTACATCGTGGAGCTTATTCGGGGCCTGAATAATCTGAAAGCCAGTCATTTTGGTTGTGTATTAACCATTGGTAAATTTGACGGCGTTCACCAGGGTCATCAGGCGGTGTTGAAAAACGTCATTGAACAGGCGCGTCGCCTGGGGCTACCTGCAACGGTAATGGTGTTTGAACCGCATCCGGAAGAAGTCTTTACGCCAGATACTGCGCCTGCGCGCATCAGTCCATTGGCAGAAAAATACCAGCTACTGAAAGCGCAAGGGGTTGATCGCCTGTTGTGTGTTCGGTTTAATGCCCAGTTTGCTGCGCAGTCGCCACAATCATTTATTGAACAATGGCTGGTGAAAAAGCTTGGTGTGAAATTCCTGGTAGTTGGTGATGACTTCCGCTTTGGAAAAGCGCGCCAGGGGGATTTCGATATGTTACAGGCTGCCGGACTCGAACACGGTTTCGACGTCGTCAGCACCCAAAGCTTCCGCATGAAAGACTGCCGCATTAGCTCGACAGCGGTGCGCGAAGCGCTGGCGGACAGCAACTTTGAGCTGGCTGCAGATATGCTAGGCCGACCGTTCTACATCAGCGGGCGTGTAATACACGGTGAAAAAAAAGGCCGTACCATTGGCTTTCCCACTGCCAACGTATTATTGAATCGTTGTCAGACACCAGTCACGGGTGTGTTTGCTGTAAAGCTGCACATTGCAGACAAGGCCTACTGTGGTGTGGCAAACATTGGTTCGCGCCCTACAGTGAACGGACAGCGCAAGCAACTGGAAGTGCATATTTTTAATTTTGAAGGCCATTTGTATGGTCAGCGAATTACGGTAGTGCCGGTAGAAAAAATCCGCGATGAACAACGGTTCGACGGATTGTCAGCACTACAACAACAGATTGCCCGCGATGTTGCCCAGGCACAGCGGATTTTGAAAATGAATACCGACCTGTAAAGGTCTGAAACGGGAACCTCCCGATAACGCGGACGGAAATAACAAACGCTATGAGTGATTACAAAGCCACACTGAATTTGCCGGAAACTCAGTTTCCGATGCGTGGAAACCTTGCCCAACGTGAACCCCAAATGCTGAAAAGCTGGGAAAAGCAAGGTTTGTATAAGCAAATTCGTGAAGCCAAAGCCGGTAAAACGCCTTTTGTGCTGCACGACGGCCCCCCGTATGCCAATGGAAATATTCACATTGGTCACGCGGTGAATAAGATCCTCAAAGACATTATTGTGAAGTCGAAAACCCTCTCTGACTTCGATGCGCCTTATGTGCCTGGCTGGGACTGTCACGGCCTGCCTATCGAACTGATGGTCGAGAAGAAAGTCGGTAAGCCTGGTGTGAAGGTCAGTGCCGCAGAGTTTCGCCAAAAATGCCGCGACTACGCGCAAAAGCAAATCGACGGCCAAATGGCAGACTTTAAACGTCTGGGTGTACTGGGCGAGTGGGACAAGCCATACAAAACCATGGATTTCGCGTCAGAAGCCAACATTGTTCGCGCACTGGGCAAAATCATTGAAGCCGGTCACCTGGAAAAAGGCTTTAAACCGGTTCACTGGTGTACTGACTGTGGCTCAGCATTGGCTGAAGCGGAAGTTGAGTACAAAGACAAAACGTCGCCTGCCATCGATGTAAAATTCCCGCTGGCTGACGTCGACGTGTTTGCAAATGCTTTCGGCGTTAGCGAAGACGATTTAACAGCGCACAACACCGGCGTTGTTATCTGGACAACAACCCCTTGGACCTTGCCTGCCAACCTGGCCGTGAGTCTGCACCCGGAGTTAGAATATTCTCTCATTGCACTGGAAGGTGCTTCAGATTGGTTGATTGTAGCCAGCGATCTGGCGGAAAGTTGTGCCAAACGTTACGGCAGTGAAGCGTTTAACGTCGTAGCAACGTGCATTGGCGGTGCGTTAGATAAAGCGCGCTTACAGCATCCTTTCCTGGATAAAACGTCACTGATCGTGCTGGGCGACCACGTCACAACCGAGTCAGGTACCGGCTGTGTTCACACCGCGCCTGCACACGGTGTGGACGACTTTAACGTATGTAAGCAATACGACATCGAAGTGTACAACCCAGTTGGCAACAACGGGGTGTATTTAGAAAATACCCCGCTGTTTGCCGGTCAGCATGTGTTTAAAGCGAACCAGTCGGTTATCGATACCCTGGCCGAGCATGGCAATCTGGTATTGAATGTGGCTTATGAGCACAGCTATCCGCACTGCTGGCGTCACAAAACGCCGATTATTTTCCGTGCCACGCCACAGTGGTTTGTGAGCATGGACAAGCTGGGTTTACGCGAACAGTCGTTAGAACAAATTCGCAATACTCAGTGGATCCCGGAGTGGGGCGAAAACCGCATCAGCAAAATGGTAGAAGGTCGCCCTGACTGGTGTATCTCACGTCAGCGTACCTGGGGTGTGCCAATTCCACTTTATGTACATAAAGTATCGGGTGAACTACACCCTGAAACTTCTGCGCTAATCGAAAAAGTTGCGGCGGACATTGAAACCTCAGGGATTCAGGCCTGGTGGGATATCGACGATGCAGCCTTGTTGGGTAGCGATGCTGACCAATACGAAAAAGTAACCGATACGCTGGACGTCTGGTTCGATTCAGGTGTGACACATTTCTTTGTTGTGGATTGTCGCGACGATATCCCGGCGTCAGCTGATTTGTACCTGGAAGGTTCTGACCAACACCGCGGCTGGTTTATGTCGTCGTTAATGACGTCTACTGCCATGCACGGTCACGCGCCATACAAGCAAGTGCTGACCCATGGCTTTACCGTGGACGCTCAGGGCAAGAAAATGTCCAAGTCTTTGGGTAACGTGGTTGCGCCACAGGAAGTCACTAACAAACTGGGTGCCGACATCCTGCGTTTGTGGGTTGCCTCTACGGATTACCGCGGTGAAATCGCAGTATCGGATGAAATTTTGAAACGCGCCGCCGATAACTATCGCCGTTTGCGTAACACATCCCGTTTCTTGCTGGCTAACCTGAACGGGTTTAACCCTGCTACTGACTTAGTTGCAGAGCAGGATATGGTGGCACTGGATCGCTGGATGGTCACCCGTGCCAAGCAGTTACAGGAAGAGTTGGTTGCCGCTTATGAGCGCTACGATTTGCTGGTGGTATCGCAAAAGCTCACGCACTTCTGTTCGCTTGATCTGGGTAGCTTCTATCTGGATATCATCAAAGACAGACAATACACCGCGAAGCAGGACAGTGTTGCTCGTCGTTCATGTCAAACAGCGCTGTACCACATTGTAGAAGCGTTGGTTCGCTGGATGGCACCGATCACCAGTTTTACTGCTCAGGAAATCTGGCAGGAAATGCCGGGTGAACGCGGCAAGTTTGTGTTCACTGAAACCTGGTATGACGGCTTCAATAGCTTTACTCAGGACGGCGCACTGGACGATGATTTCTGGCAACAGATCATGGCCGTGAAAGATGCGGTTAACCAAGCGTTGGAGCAAGCGCGTAAAGCGCAGGTACTCGGTGGTTCACTGGAAGCCGATATTACCTTGTATGCCGATGAAGCATTAAAAACCCAGCTGGATCTGTTAGGTGATGAACTGCGTTTCGTATTAATCACCTCGGGTGCGACGGTGAAAGCGTCTGCCGAGAAAACCGACGACGCCGAGAAGACCGATGTATCTGGTTTGTTTGTCAGTGTGGCCAAAACGGCTGGCGAAAAATGTGTCCGCTGCTGGCATCACCGTGAAGATGTGGGCTCACATACAGGTCACGAAGAGCTGTGTGGCCGCTGCGTGACCAACGTAGATGGCGACGGAGAAGTACGTCACTATGCTTAATGTGGTAAGCCAAACCGGGCTGCGTTTTCTTTGGATCAGCGCCGTTACCGTGTTGCTGGATCTGTGGAGCAAATACGAGGTAATGGCCAAAATGGACTTGTATGAGTCCATTCAGGTAATGCCATTCTTCAACTTCACCTACGTGCACAACTACGGTGCGGCATTTAGCTTCCTGCATGGCGCAGGTGGCTGGCAGCGCTGGTTTTTCACCGCCATCGCGATTGCCGTTAGTGCGGTGATCTTATGGTGGTTAAAGCAAACGCCCAAGCAACAAAAGCTTCTACCAGTGGCCTTTAGTTTCATTTTAGGCGGTGCGATCGGAAATGTTTATGACCGTATTGTGCATGGCTATGTCATCGATTTTCTGGATTTTTACGTAAATGATTGGCACTGGCCGGCATTTAATTTAGCCGACAGCGCCATCTTCGTTGGTGCAGCATTACTGATTTGGGACATGTTAACGAACAAATCAGACAGTGCCAGCGATACGACAACCCAATCAGCAAGTGAGAAATAAACCGTGAGCGAACAAGCCTTACCGGTCATTGGCCCAAGCAGCCAGGTCATTATGCATTTTGACCTGAAGTTATCAGACGGCTCTGCAGCAGACAGTACGCGGGTTAACAAGAAGCCCGCCAAATTAGTCATGGGCGACGGCAGCTTAACACCGAACTTTGAAGCCTGTTTGCTGGGATTGAAAGCCGGTGATAAAAAGTCATTTGAGCTGGGCCCGGATGACGCATTTGGACAGTCAAACCCCGACAACATTCATCATATGGATCGCAGTCGTTTCAGTGGTGATATGACCATTGAACCCGGCACCATCATCGCATTTGCGCAACCAGACGGCAGCGAAGTGCCTGGGATCGTGCGCAGTGTGGCAGGTGATTCAGTCACAGTGGACTTTAATCATCCCCTTGCTGGACAAACCGTGGTGTTTGATGTTGAAATCATCGACGTGATCAACGCATAAGCCAAGGAGCCTGTGGTATGCAAATTCACTTAGCTAATCCGCGAGGTTTTTGTGCCGGTGTTGACCGAGCCATAACCATTGTTGAGCGCGCGCTGGAAATCTTTCAGCCACCGATTTATGTGCGTCATGAAGTGGTCCACAACCGGTTTGTGGTTGACGGCCTGAAAGAACGCGGCGCGATATTCGTCGATGAGCTTACCGAAGTGCCAGACGACAACATCGTCATTTTTTCTGCGCACGGCGTGTCTCAGGCAGTGCGCAAAGAAGCAGAGCGTCGTGGCTTAAAAGTCTTTGATGCTACCTGTCCGTTGGTCACAAAAGTGCATTTAGAAGTCACCCGTGCCAGTAAACGGGGTACCGAGTGTATTCTAATTGGTCACGCTGGTCACCCGGAAGTAGAAGGCACAATGGGTCAGTACGACAATCCGGAAGGCGGCATTTACTTGGTTGAGTCCAGCGACGACGTAGCCACGCTGGAAGTGAAAAATCCCAATGCCCTTTACTACTGCAGTCAGACAACGCTGTCGGTAGACGATACCGCAGACGTTATCGATGCGCTGCGTCAGCGTTTTCCGAAAATCGAAGGACCGCGTAAAGACGATATCTGTTATGCGACACAAAACCGTCAGGATGCGGTTCGTGAGCTGGCACAGGATTGTCAGGTGTTGTTTGTGGTTGGTGCACAAAACAGCTCAAACTCTAACCGCCTGCGTGAGTTGGCAGAGAAAATCGGTGCAAAGGCCTATTTGATTGCAGATGAAGCCTGTATTCAGAAAGACTGGCTGGACGGCGTGGAGCACATTGGTGTCACTGCCGGTGCATCAGCCCCTGAAGTATTGGTAAAACGCGTTATTCAGCGTTTGCTGGACTGGGGAGCCGTAACGGCCTCTGAGCGCCCTGGCCGCGAAGAAAACATTGAGTTTGCGGTACCTAAAGAACTGCGTATCAAACAGGTTAGCTAACTCGCTAACCTGTTTTGCTTTACCACCTTCCTAAAACTACATTCACCAGCAACCGCTGGGGTGACGAGTCATCGACTGATCGATGGTTAAGCTTACACATCCCTTGTCCTGTTTTTGCGTGCCGAGTGCCTTTGCTGTAAGAACAAAGGTTTGCGATGACACGTTCGCAACGGAAAACTGATAGAAATCCGATAACGGTAAGCCCAGTTTCTGACCAGTGGCAAAGCTGGGGTTTTGCAGGCGATATGCTTGCTGGTCGATATGTAAACTCAACAACTGCATTTTTACTGCATCCCTACGCACCTTTCGAATTTGCTCCTGATAGACAGGCATCGCGACGGCACTCAGGATCCCCACAATAAGTACTCCTATCATTAGTTCCAGCAACGTATAGCCAGTTTGCGTATTGTGTGTCATCGACTCATTCCTTTGTTAGCCATGGACTCAAGACTAGCCAAATACACCTGGGCAACCAACGTACTTTGGTAGGGCTTTAGAAAAACCGGTAGTAAGGACAGTGTTGGTTATGAAGTGCGTAATGCAAACTGAAGCCATCAAGGGATAACTAGGTGAATGATGATATGTTTCGGCATTGGCAGGGAATGGCCTTACCTGAGCTCATTATTGTGTTGGGTCTTGGCAGTGGGGCAACGCTGGCGCTCACCAGTTTGGTTGCAGGCTCAGTCAGTCTGAACCAACATTTGCTCAATAATGCGCGACTGACCGAAGAGTTGGGCAATGTCTTTGCGTTGATACAATCGGATCTCCAGCGCGCAGGGTATGACGGCAACACGCAGCAGACATTACAACCTGGCGCTTTTGGTAGCGTATTCAGTCATCACCTGTCTTTTGGTGCCTATCCCAGTGAGCCCGCCAATACCTGTGTTACCTTTCGTTATGATGTAAACAGCAACGGCGTATTAGACACACAATTTCCGAACGAACATTTTGGCTACCGCCTGCAAAATAAAACTGTGGAAGTGCGTAAAGCCGGTGCAAGCTGCCACAGCAAAGGGTGGGAGGATATTTCCGACAGGGATCTGGTGATTGTCACTGAACTGTCTTTTCAGCCGAGCACACTAAATCAAAGCGGGGTGCCCGTTACCCGTGTTGCTATTCGTCTATCGGGATACCTGAAAGCCAATCCCGGATTGTCACAAACCTACAGCAAAACAGTACTGGTAAAAAATCATGTGGGTTAACCGTTGTCAGCAGACTCAATGTTCAGGCATGGCGCTGCTCAGCGGGGTACTGCTGTTACTTATACTGGCCACACTGGTTACCTTGTACGTGAGTAAAGTGAAGTCGCTGGAGTATCAAATACTCAATAATGTGCAAAGTCGAAATCTTGCCTTAAATGCTGCCAATAGAGGGCTGAACCAGGCGCTCGCAACCTTGCAGGCAAAGCCTGACTGGTCATCGCCAGGCACCGGAGGGGTGCTGTCTTCGGGAAGTCATTACGTGGTGCAAACAACCGATAATCCCTTGTCTGCAGGCACAATGTTTAAACGTGCTATTTCACTGAGTGCGACAGGCACCACACAAGATGGATTAACCCAGGCAAACGTTGCGGCAGATGCAGTGATTTATCCCATCGTGGCGCGTATACCGCCGGCTCCTGTCATGATCGGCGCAGGACCTGCAGCGCTGAATGGGGCTGTGACCATTGGCAGCCAATTAGTCATCGGCGTTAATCATGATGGAGTCGGGCAGGGGCAGCCGCTGGCGCTGTGGTCAGCACCAGTTTTAAGTCCAACCGCCAACATTGAGACGTGCTCCCCGGCGTATTTAAGCACCGTGGGATGCGGTGGCAACACGCTGAGTCACGTGGGCGCGTTTGGCAGTGATGTACTCGCTAACAATAGTACTTTTCCTGCTGACTTGTGGCTTTATGCATTTAACCTTAAGGCCAGTGAACTATCTGTGTTGGCGCAAGAGGCCAATGTCAGAACCGCAGATTGTTCTTCAATATCTTCGCTCACATCAGGCTTTGTGTGGGTGCAAGGCAATTGCGATATTGCGCCAGGCGTTACGTTGGGAAGTGCGGCTGAGCCTGTTTTGCTGGTAGTTGAGAATGGGAGTCTGACGCTGCAGGCCAGTGCCGCCGTGCACGGTTTGGTCTTCTGGGCCCTTACCGCAGCAAACAAGGGGCCGTTCCATATTGCTGCGAATAATAGTGCAGTCATCCATGGCGTATTGCTGGCTAATCAACAGGTCGATACCGCAAACACAAAGGTGCAGGTGGTTTACGACAAGACTGCGTTGAATAATCTACAGCAATCTCCTTTTACCCGAGTGGCCGTTGTTCCGGGCAGCTGGCGGGATTTTTAAGGACAAGGCATGCGCGGATTTTCCTTTGTAGAGTTACTTGTGGCGACATCACTGGTTGCGATATCAGGAACGGGGTTAATCACACTGCAGACCCATTTCGTGCAGTTGGATGAACAACAGGCTTTGCGCACCCACGCCTGGTATCTGGCGCAGGAAAAGCTGGATGATTTGGCGCATTTTCAGTGGTTAGAGTCGTCGGCTCAGAATGCCAATGACTTCAAAAGTATTGCGAATAATAAAGGCGGGCAGTTGCCGGCTGGGCAAATTCTCCATCCTGTTAGTGTTTCAACGTCAGTGAATTTTCAGCGTAACTGGCAGGTAACTGACGTTTATTTCGTTGATACCACGGGAAACGGTCAGCCAGACAACTGGCAAACAGGTAGTCAGCTATCGACAGCGCAACAAACGCTTGTAACTGCAGTGCAGGCTAAGCAGGTAGTGGTGCAGGTGAGTTGGACCGATAACAAGGGCAAGCTAAATACGGTAACGGCAGAAGGCGTTATCGCCCCAATTCTGGCTGCCCGAGCTGGTGTCGCGTTAAACCCTTATGTTGCCCCCGTACCCGCGATAGGTATATCGCCAACAGGAAATTAATCCATCATGCTAAGTCTAATCGTTATTGACGGCTTTTTCAGATTGAGGTGGTCCACCAACTTGCATAGTATTACCTTTTGGGTAATATTACCTTGTAGGTAATGGCAGTGTTGTCATGTCGATAAAAACGATAATAGACCGAAGACTCAAAGAAGTATGGGTAAACGACGATTTGTCTGTTTTTCCTTCGCTCTACAACTTTGAAATCCGGAATGTGCTATTCGATTTAGATGCCGCAGATGTGATTACTGATTTACACGACATTGGCGCAGTACAATTTAATCCCAATGATAAAAGGACTTGGTCGGTGACTATTACCGTTAATAATATCGAGCCTTGTGGTGCGGTCATTTGCGATTTTTGGGATGGTAACTGCTACAACATTGACTTCAGGGAGTACAATCCATGATACCTGAGTTTGCTGGCTCCGCTGAAAGCGTTAGTCGGGATGAAGGGTTATACCGGCCTCATCCGGGAGATGTCTTTAAACGAAGATGTTTAAGCAAGTCGCGATTAAAACAGCCAGAAATCGCAGCGTTGATGGGGATCTCACCGAAACATTTATCCCGTTTCATCAATGGGCATGTTAGTGTTCAAATCGAGTTAGCCCGGAAACTAGAGTCAGTAACGAATATCAGTGCGGCTGCGTGGTTGAATTATCAAAATGCTTATGATTTGTATAAGACATCCAGTTCCAAACCCGCAAAGCAGTTAATTTACGGCTAGTGGGCCATGCATATTATGTTAGCGAAACCCACTTGGTTAGTTTAAAGCCATTTCTCAATGGCAACTTCAACGCTTTCGGTGACGTCCGGGCCTTCTATCGTGAGCCACATTTGCCCATCCTGAATCGTGACCTGAATCTGCATTGAGCGCTGCACCACATTTTCCAGTGTACTTACCAGGTCGGCAGGTAAAGTGAAGACAGACAAGTTGTTTCTGGTCTGTAATTTGGATTGTTCTTTCTTCCACCAGGCATCAAAACTGTTATCGGCGTAGGCATAAATCATCATATGTTGGCTTTGGTTACAGCCTTTTTTGATACGCTGCTCAGACGGCTGGCCAAGCTCAATCCACAGTTCAATTTCATCGCTAAAGCTCTTTTGCCACAAATCCGGTACGTCATCGTCGGACAATCCTTTGGTAAATTGCAGGCGCTCGTGGGCGTTAACAATGAACGCAATAATACGTAACATCATGCGAGCATCGTTCTCTGATGGATGACGGGCAATGGTTAAATTGTGGTCGTTGTAATAATTGCGATCCATATCCGATATGGATAGATCTGCTTTAAAAATGGTCGCTTTAAGTGCCATGAGAATTCCGGATGTTAAACAGCGAACGACAGATTTCAGCAGAATAGCTGTCGCAGGCAAATATGGCGCACATACTACCAGTTCTGGATACCATTGCGATCCAATTTCGTTGCTAACAACTCTTATAAGGGGAAAAGGGCGGCGTGGTTGTGCAAATGCGCACTCTACCCATATTACTCAGGAGTAGTTTAAGCGTGTGCTCACCGTTGCTAAGTTGCAGGCTTCCTGCAAAGCCAGTTGCCATGCCTCTTGGAGCGGTAAAGCGACTTTGTGGCGGGTTACCGAAAGACACGTTGGTGATGGTAATACCGGGATATTCTGCGAAGTGAAGCACGTTTTGCTGGTGGTTTATGAGGCAGCTGTTAATTAGGTCACATTGACATCCCTGAATTTCGCTAAGCCCCAGGCATGCTTTACCAACAGGGTTAATGTCCAGGTGAATAGTGGCATTTGCCCGAATCGATTCGCTTCTGGCCCGCTGCAGAAAAAAGTAGCTGGCCTGCGCGGCACCAATGAGATGTTGGCGCTTTTGCATTGATGCATAGCTACTTACCCCTTTAACCAGCAAAACCGACAACACGACCAGACATATCAGCAGTTCAATGAGTGACCTGCCTGTTTGTGTGTGTGGCTCCGTTTGCGAGCGCAGCCTATTTTTTGTGTCCTGCCCCGTTTTAGTTTGTTGCATAGGGTCCCCGCGCTGATTACCGAAACTAAACAATACTTGCGCGTGTCCGATAACACAGCTGTGCGTTGGGGTAGGTTTTGAGCGCGTTCAGGACAGTTATTCAAACTTATACGAAACAGCCTCCACAGCTACCCTATTCTCATGCAATTTTGAGCGAATTTATCTACTATGCTAGTACGTAATAGTAGATGTTGAATCGTGTGGCCCGGTGAAATACGTATTCACAGGCTGTAATCGACATTCCAATTAAACCGAATACAACAGGTATTGAAAATGATAAGACAGCGTCACACCACCCAGGCCGGCGTCGGTATGATGGAGATTCTGGTTAGTCTCTTCGTACTGTCTGTTGGACTCTTGGGCGTGGCTTCTTTGCAGTTCACCGGTACCTTTAACAACGTGCAGTCGGTCAGTCGCAGTCAGGGAGAGTTGGTCGCTCGCTATGTGGCGGAGCAGCTCGTTGCGGTTGCTGAACCGTCAACCACCGACGACGGCTGGGAAATTGACGATGCCTTCCTGAACTCCAATATCTACAATTTTCAGAATGTGACCTGTAATGCCAACAGCGATAATTACCAATGCCTTTGCCTGACCCAGCCTGCGGGTATCCCGAATTGCAGAGGCGCGCAATGCTCGGTGAACGACCTGGCGTCGTTTACCGGTTGGGAAGCCAGCTGCCAGGCAGTACGCAGCAATCCGAATATGTGGTTAAACGTAACATGTAACGACCGGGATGCCGGCGACGCTAAACTGTGCTCATCCGGCTCCCTCATCAGTATTGCGGTCAGCTGGCCGGTGAAATCCAGCACCGGTAACAGCGTTCAGGCCGACTCCCGTTGCGCTATTACCGGCAGCACTAATCGTGCGTGTGTCATTAAGGAGATCACGCTGTGAGAGCGCAGTCGGGTTTCTCTCTGGTGGAGTTAATGATTTCCATGTTGCTGGGACTCATGCTAACCGTGGGTGTGATCCAGGTATTGGTTAGTACGCGTGCCACCAATACCTTGAATCAGGCCATTGCTGAAGTGCAGGAGTCAGGGCGTTATATTTCAATGCGTCTGCAAGAAGAGTTGATGGAAGCGGGCAGGTACGACACCACGGTATCCAGCGTAGACAATTCGGTGGATTTGTTGTTGGAAGCGAGTTTCGTGCAAAGTCAGCCGATTGCGTTGCCAGGAGATTACAATGCGCAGGCTACCGTCGGCAGTGCAGAAGGTAGCAGTACAAACAGTGATGAAGTGGTGGTGAATTTGTTAGCGGGAGAAGACTGCACAGGGAATTCATTTGGTTTGGTGTCACCGCAGGAAATGCATGTAGTTAACCGTTATTTTGTAGACGGTGATCAACTGAAGTGTATTGGTTACAGCGGCCGTTATTTACGAGGGCTGGTAGGGAATAGTACGCCAAGCAGTGAAGTGGTGATCCTCGACAATGTCGCCAGCTTTCAGGTGGAATATGGCTTGTCTGACGACGTGAATAACAACAACAGTCAGGTAGTCCAGTTTGTCGACGCCAGTCAGCTTGCCGCTGCCCGCCTTGCCAATCAGCAGGTTGTTAGCGTTCGCATTGAGCTATTGCTGAAAAGCGAGCCTACCAATATTCAAAATACCGCGACGAACCAGGTCCGGTTACTCTCCGAAGCGCCGTTAACCCTGGATGTAAAACATTATTATCAGGTATTTGCCGTGTCCGTAGCACTGCGAAACAGCCTGAACTATGTTGGGAGTGCAGCATTATGAAGTCTCAGCAAGGTGTGGTGCTGGTGATTGCCCTGGTCTTTTTATTGTGTGTCACGTTGCTCGGCGTAGCGGCAGTCAGTAGCAGTGTGAGTCAAACCAAAATGGCCAGTTCCGTGCAGGCCCAGGGACTGGCATTCGATGCGGCAGAAGCGGCGATCGCCGGTGTTATCTTTGAAGCGGAAGACGACACCATTTTAACCGATGACAATGTTGACGACCCGCTTACTGCAGCGCGTCAGGGAACGCAGTTTGACCCGGCTAATGCCAACCTTGCGTGTGCCAATAGCGCAGACTGGACTAACCGTCAGTTAACTGCCAGTGGGTTGTCGAAAGGGCAACAGCACACAGCGTCAGGCCAGTTTCATTCACAGCCAGACGTAAACAGCTGGTCGCGCACCGCGTTTGTGGTCGAGCGACCTTGCCGGGGTTCAAGTAATGTTATTGGTAGCGGTGGATTACGCTGCCACGTGTTTGTTATTCGAGGTTGCGGTCAAATTGAAGGGAAGCGGGTTACGAAAGCGAACACGCTGACCGTTGCAGTCTTTGGCCCTTCAACGGAGGCGCAGTAATGAAATTTCGCAATATCAGCTGGTTGTGCAGCTTTTCTCTAATCACTTTTCTGAATATCGCTGTTGCAGACGATCTGGATATTTTCATCGGGACCTCAAACAGCGCACAAACCTACAACCCCAATGTGCTGTTTATTATGGATACGTCGGGCAGTATGGGGTCGATGGACGGTGGCTCGGAATCCCGCATGCTACGCGTGCAAAACGCCCTGAAAACAGCGCTAGGGCAGGCGACGAATATTAACGCAGGCCTGATGCGTTTTTCTGATTATGGCGGCCCGATCCTGTATCCGGTAACGGATATCAATCAAACCATTGATGTGCAAATGAGCACGTCGACGGCCGGTTCGCAGAATGATGGTTATGAAATGAGTTCGAGCGTAAACACCACGTCAGACGACATTGTGATCAGTTATTCTACAACGCCTGTTACCTCGGCGTTTCGTTTTGAATCACTGAATATTCCCCAAGGTGCGGTCATAACGTCTGCTTACCTCAAGTTTACTTCGGCCCAGTACAACATTGCAGATACTACTATTACGATTGCCGGTGAAAGTACCGGAAACTCTTCAGCGCTTTCTACTGGCTCAGGCTCGATAACATCGAAAACGCAAACAACGGCCACCGTGGACTGGAGCACGGGTAATGAGTTTCCGGCATCCGGAGAAGAAGTCAGTACACCTGATATTACACCCGTTATTCAGGAAATTATCGACTTGTCTACCTGGTGCGGAGGGAATGCCTTAACGCTACTGGT